>JBGUVV010000193.1:0-6814 GCA_045220525.1 Kiritimatiellia bacterium | reverse complement strand
CGCCGGTCGCGGTTCTTGTCGTGGCTCTCGTCGTCTTGAAGGCTCCGGCCTGGAAAGCCGCGCTTGCCGCATTCGCTGTCGGCGCGGTGGAGGCCTTTTTCTGGCGCGGCATGCCGCTTGGGGACATTGCCGTCTATGCGGCGCAGGGCGCTTCGACGGGGCTCTTCCCGATAGGGCTTGTGGTCTTCGCCGCGCTTTTCACCTATGGAGTGACGGAAAACTCCGGCGCAATCGCCGACATAAAGGCAGGGCTTGGGTCGCTTTCCTCCGACAGGCGTTTCATCGCGCTCCTTGTCGCATGGGGCTTCGGGAACTTCATGGAGGGGATGGCGGGCTTCGGCACGGCCGTTGCGATTCCATGCGCGATTCTCGTCGGCGTTGGCTTCGACCCTCTTAGGGCCGTCCTCTGCTGCCTCGTCGCAAACACGACCCCGACGGCTTTTGGCTCAGTCGGAGTGCCCACGAGCGTCCTTGCGGGCGAGGCCGGGCTTGACGTTCGCGCTCTCACGCCTGCAATCGTCTCTTTGCAGCTCGCGGTGACGGCAGTTCTCCCTTTTCTCGTCCTACTCGCGGCAGATGGCTGGCGCGGGCTTCGTGAATGCTGGAAGCTCGCCCTTGCCTCTTCCGCCGCGTTCATCGTGCCGTGGGTCCTGACGGCGAGGTTCCTCGGGTGCGAGCTTCCCGACGTCGCGGGGGGAATATCTGTCATGGCCCTTTTCGCCTTTCTCGGGAATCGCGGCGGAACGGATGCCCGCAGGCAGCTCTGGGCGTGGATGCCGTTTTCGTTTGTAGTCGCCGCGCTCGGGGCCGTTTCCACGCTGCCGCCCGCGTGGAAGCCCTCGCCTGGCTTCGTCGTGCTTGCGGCGGGGGCCCTCGGAGGTCTTTGCCAGGGCATAGGCCCTAAGAGGCTCCTTGGCGTCGCGGCAAAGACCGCGAGGCGCTATGCCCTTGCCGTGTTTACGATCTGCGCCGTCCTGTCTCTCGCCAAGACGATGGTCGCGGCGGGCCTTACGCAGATTCTCGCGGACGGGCTTGTCGCGGCGACTGGGAGCGGATATGCGGCGGTTTCGAGCGTCGTTGGCGCGCTTGGAGGCTTCGTCACGGGGTCTGGAACGAGCACAAACGTCCTTTTCGGGGCGTTGCAGGCCTCCGTCGGCTCATCCGAGGCGGAGAAGCTCCTGTTTGCGGCGGCGAACGTCATGGGAGCGGGGATCGGGAAGATGGTCTGCCCCCAGTCAATCGTCCTCGGCTGCGCGGCGGCGGGGCTCTCCGGGCGCGAAAGCGAAGTCATGAAGAAGGCGTTCCCGTATTTTGTCGCCGTCCTCGCCCTCGCCTGCGCCGTAACCTGCGCTTTCGCAATGGCCAATCGACAACCTTGACATGCGTTGTGACGCGTGCTATAATCCTCGCTAAATTTGATGAAATCTCTAAGCCAGATGGACACGCCCGTAGCACGGGCGCTTGAGGAGCAGCGGGTAAACCGGCTGGAGCACTTCGACGTGCCCGGGCACAAGGGTGGCAGGATGAACCCCGCGCTGAACGACTACTTCGGCTCGAAGCTGATGTCCCTTGACGTCAACTCGATGAAGCCGCTCGACAACCTCGCGCATCCCGTTTCCGTGATACGCGACGCGCAGGCCCTTGCCGCGGAGGCATTCGGCGCTGACCACGCCTTCTTCATCGTGAACGGGACTACCGCCGCGGTGCAGACGATGATCTTCGCGTCGGTGCAGGCCGGGCAGAAGGTTATAATGCCCAGGAACGTCCACCGCTCGGCCATCAACGCCCTCGTCGTAAACGGGGCGATCCCGGTCTATGTCAACCCAAGGGTCAACAAGCGCCTCGGCATCCCGCTCGGCATGGCGCTTGCGGACGTAGAGGCGGCGATAGAGGCGAATCCGGACGCGAGGGCGGTGCTCGTCAACAACCCGACCTACTACGGGATCTGCTCCGACCTCAGGGCCATAGTCGCGCTCGCCCACGCGCACAACATGCTCGTCCTAGTTGACGAGGCGCACGGGACTCACTTCTACTTCTCCGACAAGCTTCCGATATCCGCGATGGCGGCGGGGGCCGACATGGCCGCGTGCTCCATACACAAGACGGGCGGCTCCCTTACGCAGTCGTCGGTGCTGCTCACGAGGAAGACGGTGGACCCCGACTACATCCGCCAGGTGATCAACCTCACGCAGACGACCTCTGCCTCATACCTTCTCATCGCGTCCCTCGACATCGCCCGCAAGAACCTCAAGTTCAACGGCAAGGCGATGTTCGACAAGACGATTTCCATGGCGGACTACGCGAGAAGCGAGATAAACGACCTCGGCGGCTACTATGCGTTCGGGTCGGAGCTCGTGAACAACGACTCCGTCTGCGCCTTCGATACGACCAAGCTCTCCATACACACGCGCAACATCGGACTTGCCGGCATCGAGGTCTATGACCTCTTGAGGGACGACTACGGAATCCAGATCGAGTTCGGCGACGTCGGCAACATCCTCTGCATTCTCTCCTCCGGCGACAGGCCCCTCGACATAGAGCGCCTCATATCGGCGCTCGCCGAGATCAAGCGCCTGCACACGAAGTCGCCCGCCGGCCTCTTCGACCACGAATACGTTGAGCCAAAGGTGGAGATGTCGCCGCAGGCCGCATTCTACGCGCACAAGAGGCCCGTGCCGATCGTGAAGTCCCTTGGCCACGTCGCGGCGGAGTTCGTTATGTGCTATCCCCCCGGGATCCCGATCCTCGCCCCTGGCGAGCGCATAACGAGGGAGGTTCTCGACTACGTCCTTTACGCGAAGTCGAAGGGCTGCTTCATGACGGGTCCCGCCGACATGAAGATAAACCGCATAAACGTCGTGAAGTAGAGGAGGCGGAAGCGATGGAACTGTGGTACACGGACCAGCACACCAAGGACGTCCGCTTCTCGATGAAGGTCTTGAGGCAGATCGCCTCGCAGCGGAGCGAAAACGAGCGCATAGACATCCTCGACACCGTCGAATACGGGCGGGTGCTGGTGCTCGACGGAGAGCTTTTCCTCACGGAGAAGGACGAGTTCATCTACCACGAGATGCTCGCGCACGTGCCGATGGCCGTGCACCCTCGCGTTCGCAACGTCCTCGTGATCGGGTCCGGCGACGGCGGAACCGTGCGCGAGCTCGTGAAATACAGGGCGGTGAAGCGCATAGACGTCGTCCAGTCCGACAAGGACCTCATCACCCTCGCAATGGCCCACCTTACCTTCTGCTCCGCCGCGTTCCGCGACAAGCGCGTCCACATCCACGTAGAGGACGGCCTCAGGTTCGTGCGCGGCAAGGTGAACGAATACGACCTCATAATCGTCGATTCCGCCGACCCCTACGGCCCGGCGGAAGGGCTTTTCACGCGCGAGTTCTACGGCAACTGCTGGAAGGCCCTGCGGTCTGACGGCGTGCTCATAAACCAGCACGAGTCGCCGTTCTACTCGGAGCATTCCCAGTCGGTGCGCAACGCCCACCGCCACATCGCCACCGTCTTCGAGCTTTCGGTCCTCTACCAGGCGCACATACCTTCCTATCCGTCGGGCCACTGGCTCTTCGGCTTCGCGTCGAAGAAGTTCCACCCCCTGAAGGACCTCAGGGCGCGCGCATGGAATTCCCTCAATATTCCTACAAGATACTACAACACAGAGCTTCACCGCGGGGCTTTCGCCCTGCCTAACTACGTAAAGGCACTCCTCAACCAGGGAAAATGAACTTCATTGGCGCAGAAAGCCCGTTCGACGAGGCGCGGATAGTGATGTTCGGCGCGCCGTTCGACTCCACGACGAGCTTCCGGCCGGGAACGCGCTTTGGACCTGCCGCGATCCGCTCAGAGTCGTTCGGTATCGAGACGTATTCGCCGTATCTCGACATGGATCTCGAGACGGACGCCGCCGTCCACGACTCGGGCGACCTTGAGCTGCCGTTTGGCGCTCCCGATAGGGCGCTTGAGATGATAGAGGAGAGGGCGGAGTCGATATTCGCGGCCGGGAAGATACCGTTCCTCCTCGGCGGCGAGCATCTTGTATCGCTTGGCGCTGTGAGAGCTGCGGCCAAGAGGTTCGAGGGCCTTCGCATCATCCATTTCGACGCCCACGCCGACTTGCGCGAGGACTATCTCGGCGTCCGCCTTTCACACGCCTGCGTCATGCGTCGCTGCTACGACATCCTCGGCGACGGGCGCATATGGCAGTTCGGGATACGCTCTGGAACGCGCGACGAGTTTGCGTTCGCGAAAGGTGGCCATGTCGTGATGGAGCCTTTTTCGGCGAAGACGCTTTCGGCTCTTTCCTTCCCTCCGGGAACGCCAGTCTATCTCACGGTCGATCTTGACGTCATCGACCCGTCGGAGTTTCCAGGGACCGGCACCCAGGAAGCTGGCGGGCTGCGATATACCGAGCTTCTTTCGGCCGTAGTCGAAATAATCTCGCGCTTCAACGTGGTCGCCCTTGACAACGTGGAGCTTTCGCCTCCCCTGGATCACTCCGGCCGCTCCACCGCCCTCGCGTGCAAGTTCGCGCGAGAGGAGATACTTGCGCTTAGCCGCAAGGCGGGGAAGGAGCCCTTGTGAGACTTGGAAACCACGTCGCGGCGGCCTTGGCGGCTTTCGCCGTCGTTGCCGGTTGCTCTACGATAGAGCGCGCAAGGGAGGCGCAGGAATCAGTCGCGGGGCTTTCGCTTGACGACGCACCCTCGGCTGTCCGCGCGAATCCGGTCTTCTCCTCGATGTCGCTTGAAGAGCTTGTCGACTACGCGATCACGAACAGGCCGTCGGTGGCGAGCGCCGCGCTCGCCGTAGATTCGGCGAGGCTTGCCCTTAGGGAAATCGACGCCGACGCCCCGCTTGTCGGAAGCAAGCCGTGGCTCTCTCCGCATGTTTCCGCCTCAGGGGGTTACTCTGAGAAGACCCCGGCCGAGCATGCGAGGGACTTCAGCTTCTCTACCGAACGAGGGTCTCCTTCTGCGTCGCTTTCGATAAGCGTCCTCGTCTACGACTTCGGGCGCCACCGTGCGCGGGCCATTGCGCAGGCCCACAGGATAGTTTCCGCCGAGCTGGACCTTGCGAAGGCGGGCTACGCCGTTTTTGGCGAGGTGGGGGCGGCATACTTCAACCTCCTTGAACGCCGCTCTCTCGTGGAAGTAGAGCTCACCAACAGGGTGGAGTGCGCCGAGCACCTTGAAAGGGCGCGCGAGCGCTTTTCAAGCGGAGAGGCGAAGCAGCTGGACGTCCTCAAGGCGCGGCTTGACCTTGCCAAGGCCCAGGAAAGCCTTGTCGCGGCGTCGAACAACCTGGCGAGCGCAAGGGCGAATTTCATCAAGGCCCTCGGAGCTGATGCCGCAGGCGGCGACGCGAGCTCGGCCAACCTCACTGAGAATCCGATTTCAGCAGTGAAGAGGGGGTTCGCCGACACTTCCTTCACTTTCGCAGAGGCATATGCGTTCGCAAGGACGAATGCGCCCGCCATGCGCATTGCAAGGGCGAAGCTTCGCGCCGCCGCAGCCGATGTGGATTACGCGATAGCCAACCTCAAGCCTTCGGTCAGCGCAACGGGGTCGCTTTCGTGGGTCGATCCCCTCTGGACTTGGAGCTGGGGGGTGAACGCCGTGCAGTCGGTCTTCGAAGGCTTCCGCAAGACGACGGCCGTCGACAGGGCGGTAGTTTCGATGCGCCAGGCGGCCGAGGATGTCGCCGCGGCGGAACAGGCCCTTGCCCGCGACCTGGAGGTTGCGATAGCCGACAGGGACAATGCCCGCGAATCCCGCCGTTCGGCGCGGGAGTCGCTTGCCGCTGCGCGCGAGAACCTCGCGCTTGTCCGCAGCCAGTATGATGTCGGCGAGGCGAACCGCGTGGATTTCGCGGAAGCCGTCTCGGACTACGTGAAGGCCATGGTTGCGAGAATAAGCGCGTTTTACGCCGGGCAAAGGGCCGAGGCTGCGCTTTTCGAGCTGACGGGGCTCTACCCGTCCTATGACGAGAAGACGCTCATGGAGGATGCGAAATGAGGATTCCACGCATTGCGCTTCGCGCGGCGGCAGCCGTTGCGCTGGCCGGAGCGGCCGCAGGCTGCGGCGACAAGGTTCCGTCGATTGGCGCCAAGGGAGGGCCGAAGTTCCGCTTTGCCCCGATAGTGCGCTCTGACATCGTCAGGACGGTTGAGGCCACGGGAACGGTGCAGCCGAGGAATACGCCGAGCGGCGTCCCCGTCGGCGCGCAGGTGAACGGCAAGGTCATCAAGATGTTCGTCGACTACAACTCCATCGTGACTAACGGGCAGATAGTGGCGCTCATCGATCCGCTTGTCTACGACGCCACTTACAAAAGCGCCGTCGCCCAGCTCCACGTCAACCAGGCCAACGTCGACGTGAGGGCGGCGTCCGTCAAGACGGCGGAGGCAGAGCTCAAGCTTGCGGAAAAGACTTTCGCCCGGAAGAAGACGCTTTTCGAGAAGGGTCTTTGCTCCGAGGCCGACATGGACAGCGCGGAGGAGTCGCTTGAGAGGGCGCGCGCGAGCCTTGAGAGCGCCCGCGCGAGCCTGAAGAGCGCCAAGGCCTCCGTTGAGCAGAGCGAGGCTTCCGTGAACAAGGCTAAGGCCGACCTCGACTACTGCACGATACGCTCGCCCGTTGATGGGGTCGTCATCGCTCGCAAGGTGGAGGAGGGTGAGACGGTCGTTTCGTCCTACAACGCGGTGCCGGTCCTTACGATCGCGGAGGACCTGAAGACCGTGTGGGTGCAGGCTACCATTCCGGAGGCCGACGTCGGCAACATCAAGGTAGGCCAGCCAGTCACGTTT
>JBGUVV010000192.1:0-2143 GCA_045220525.1 Kiritimatiellia bacterium | reverse complement strand
CGAAAAACGGGTTGGGCGGTCAGCGCCCACGGAGGCAGCCCCGACGCGACGGCGAAAAACGGGTTGGGCGGTCAGCGCACACGGAGGATTCCCGACCCAACGTGACGGCTATTTATCCAGCCATGCGGCGATTTCGCCGCGTGGGGCGTTGGGCGAGCTGTGGCTGCCGCCTATGCCGTGGTAGAGCCTCTTGTCCTTCGAGGGAATCGCGTTGAACGCCGCGCAGACGGCGTGAGGGGCGCAAGATTCGTCGATGTAGCCGACCGAGAGACGGATTGGCACGGTGATGCGCTCCGCGAAATACGCAGCGTCGAAGTATGGCGCGTTCGCCTCGATCTTCGCAAGCCTCGCCGGGTCGGTCTGCGTCTCGTATTCGAGTATGCGCGGCCAGCCGCTCTGGCGTCCGTCCGCCTTGCAGCCCATGACGTCCGTCAGCGCCGGAACGCCCGCGTATGCGCGGCGGATATTCTTGTTGAGCGCCGTGAGGATCAGGCCGAAGCCTCCGCCCTGGCTTGCGCCGGAGTAGGTGACGTGCTCCGGGTCGATGCGATCCTTGTGCGTAGCCATCAGCCAGTTGATTGCGCGGTTGCAGCCGAGGATTATTCCGTAGTAGTGCGCCTCTTCGCGCGAAAGCGTCATCCCGCCGACTGGATAGGCGCGAGCCTTGTTATGCCCGTGGACCTTGCGCCATTCTCCCTCTTCTGCCGCATAGAGCGCGTCAGTCTCGGCCTTGTTGTCGCCAACGCGGTAGTAGTGGGAATTCATCGTGAACGAGATACGCTTAGAATCGGGGTTCCCCTTCGGTAGCGAGAGGCCTGGCCCTGCGCCCGGGAACCCGAGCCGGACAGGGTAGCGCCCCGGCTTTTGCGGATAGACGAGGAGCGCGTGGATGCGCTTGCCGTTTGCAGTGGCAAAGCTCACGCGCTCCGCCATGCAGCCGTTCTTCGGATATCCCGGCACAGGCTCCACCTGCGGATCGAGCGGCACTTCGCGCTCCAGCTTTGCGATGGCGTCGTCCCAGAAAGAGTCGAAGTCCGCCGGTTTGGGGATTGCCGTCCGTATCTTCTCCGGCTCGTAGGCGGTCGAATACGTCTTATGGCTCTTGTCTCCCTGCTTCTTCACGACAATGCGCAGGAAGCCGGGGACGTTCATCGTTCCCTTGACAGTAAACGGATTTGACTTCGAAAGGTCGGCCGTGCCGTTGGCGAGCACCTTCGCGCCGTAGTTGTCGAGCTGCCAGCTGATAATGCCAGAAGCCGCTTTCACGCCGTTTGTCTCGTTGACGGTGACGGAAAACGCAGTCTCCTCCCCGCATTTATAGAGGGCGTCTTTGCGGTCCGCCGAAATCTTTATGAGAGAGTTGCCGGGGATGATGACTCGCCCAGCGCTCAGCGCGTCCTCGCGCGCCTCCACCTCGCCCGCGGTTGCCGCAAGCGCCAATCCCGCAAGCTGATCCGCCGCGCTTTCCAGCATGATGGAGCGGAACTTCGCGATGTCGTCGTCCGTGAAGCCAAGCGCCTTCACGTAGCTTTCGCACTTCTCCTTCATCGTCGAGCCAGGATACTCTTCCAGTCCCTTGAGGAAGTGCGCGATGCGATGGTGCCCGAAAGCCTGGCTTCCGTACTCGAAGCATGTTAGCTCCCAGTCCTTCATGAGGTCGTCTTCCGCGACGCCGAGGAGCCCGTTCAGTATCCACGCGTCGCAGCCCGTGCGGTCAGCCCCGCCGATGCAGTGGAAGTCGATTGGGTAGTTTCTCTCGTCGAGAAATACCTTGAATACCTTCGTAAAGCCGTCCTTGCCGTTAGGCTGGTGCATCCCGCCGTAGGCGTGGTTCTGGAGCCAGAACCATGTTGCGCGAGGTCCGAGCGGAGACTCGTTCATCCCCCAGACCTCGTTCGGGCCCCTGAGGTCGATGTCCGACTTTATGCCGAGCTTGTCGAGGAGATACGCCTTTGTCGGCCCGTCCAGCCGTGCCTTTGGCGGCTGCGGGTCGGCGCGCGGAAGGGACTTGCGCATCCACGGCGCATTCGGGTCGAAGTCGTCCTTTCCTCCCTCGCTGTCGATGCGCTCCTTTATCTCCTTGCCGTCCTTGCCGTAAAGCTCCTCAAGCTTGCCCGCCTTGTAGAGCGCCATCGTCTCCGCC
>JBGUVV010000191.1:0-14419 GCA_045220525.1 Kiritimatiellia bacterium | reverse complement strand
GTCGAGCGAGATAAGCAGCACGCGGTTCGAACCGTCGTCAAGGCAGAGGCCGCTCGCGTAAAGCGTGTCGTGCCTTGCCACGGACACGTCGTTCACGCCGTAGCCCGCGAGTTTCGCGCCGATCGGCGGCGTTATGTCAACCTCGAACCACTTGGCCCGAATCGTGTTCTCCCCGGCGGCGCACGCCGCCGCGAGGACTGCCGCCAACATGGCAGACGCGAGTGTTTTCATCGTGGCATCCTTCCCGCACTTTGCGAAATTGTTATGGCATTATACCATAACCGCTCTGCAAAAGGCAAGCAGGCCAGACACGGCAAAAAACAACGCGCGCCGGAATGGCGCGCATTGCTCTTTAAGTGGTGGACCCGGCGGGACTTGAACCCACGACCCGGAGATTATGAGTCACCTGCTCTGACCGACTACACGCATTCATTCTTTCGATTTCCACTCCAAAATCCCTGTCTCGGAAATACGTAGCGGACGGGTGAAATCAACGGCAAAACTGCGCGGAACGTGCCCATACGGATATCCCGAAAAGACGGGGCACGGCACCTTCGCGGCAAAACGCGCAAACAGGGCGTCGACCTTTGACTTCTCCCATTTCCGGTTGAAGTCGCAGAATACGACTGCGGCCGCCTTTTCAAATTTCCCCTTTGCTACCAAATCATCAAGAATCGGCTCCGATACGTCTGCATACTTGGGTGTGCTCTCGATAAACACAACCCTTCCATCGAACGACGGCAGACATCCCATGTCGAGTAGCACCGGGAAGCGGGAGATCAGGCCTACGAACGACTTCCCGCAAACAGAAGAGGCACCAGGCTTCACAGGATGTAGCTTAAGCGGCGAAGGAGTTCCGTCGAGCATCTGGCGCAGACGCTCGCGCGACTCCTTCGTGCAGTAAGTCGAAAGCGTAGAGAGCATGGGGCCGGAAATCGGCGTACCGACATCCTTCGCAAGCATCGCGCCTAGGACCATCGTCACATCGCTGAATCCCATCACTCGCATGTTCCGCTTCCCAAGAAGATCCCAGTTGATGCGCGAGATTACGTTTGAAGCCCCCTGTCCCCCTTTTGAGAATAGGAGAAAGTCGATCTCCGGGTCGAGCCAGGCCCGCTCGAAAAGGCGCGCCCGAACGTCCGGCGACTCCATCTTCAGCACATTCGGCATCGCCTTCACACGATAGCCCGCCTCTGCAAGCAGGTTCGTGCCTCGCACAAAGGCATCCTTCGATATCAGGTGCGAGACAGATACGATTCCAACAGTCTTGACATCCGGAGGGAAAAGGCCACGAAAATCCATAGGTGCGCCTTTCCCGCTTGCGAATTGCGCAAACACCCCGGCAAGCATCACAAAAATTACGTTCTTCATGTCAGAAGTTTCTCAGCACGTTGTATTCCGTCGGCTTGCGCGTCGAAAGCCCGCTTACGACAGATGGCAGGATTATACCAAAAGCCGCCACAAACCGCAAACCGCCGCCTGCCCCGGTTCCCTCAAGGGAGAAACTGGCATCACCGACGGTTTTGACGCGCCGACTAACGGTTTTTCGACACTCATGAGGCGCCATAGATACTTCTTTCATACAGCACCGACATCGACTCGTCCGCCGCCGAAAGCGTGAACATGCGAAACGCCTCTCCGCCAGGCTCAACCCTCACGACGGCATGGCCCGCAGGCGCGATGTCGTCGCCGTATGCAGCGGCCACGTCGCGGCGCGCGCCGGCGACGCAGCCGAAGCAGACGACGCGCCCGCCTGGATAGAGCTTGCGCGAACACATCGCCGAAAGCGACTTGTGGTCAACCATCCCCGCCTGCCATACGCTCGAAAGATACGCCTTGGCCCGGACCTCGCGCACGAACTCCGGGCGCATCCCGAACACTCCCGCGTGATGGTTGGTCTTGCACACGTCCACAGGACCGACCGTGCGACCTATCAGCCCCTCCCAGCTGAACTCGCGCCCGTCCGAGCCGACCATCGTCAGCTCGTTGTCGCCGCCTGAATAATACGAGAAGCGCCCGTACCGGATGCGGATCGCCGCAGAGAGCCTGTTCTCGTGGATTGCGTCCCGCCCAGTCTTCCTCACATGCGCAGACGCCGCGTCTATGACGCCGCCTGCGCCATCCCACACCACGCCGTTCGCCGCGATGTTCCGCACTTCGAACCGGGGATGCGCCGCCGCATCGTGCAGCAGCCGGATCTGGTCGTTTGCGCCGACCTCTAGGCGGTGCGCCTGCATGCCGCCAGCGACGGCGCGCGGGATCCACTCGCGCATGAGCTGGAGCGAGCCGGGGTCGGGGTCGCGCGCGTGATCGCCCATCTTGGGGTACTGGTGGTCGAAGTAGTGGCGGAAGGAGAAGTCCTCGCCGACGAGCGGCAACCCGCTGACCGTGCGCCCGTCGCGAGTCCTCTTTCCCCCGAAGGCAAGGTCGCCCGTGTGGTCGCCGTGCCAATGCGACACCATCGCATAGTCGATTTCGCGGCAGCCCGGCGGAAGCACGCGCTGGATGTAGCGGCTCACCCACTCGCCTCCGTATCGCGTTCCGTCCGGGCGCGGCGGAACGTCCTTCATGTACTTCGCGTGGTGCGTGTCGCCGCAGTCGAGCAACATTGTCGTGCCGTCGGGGAACACGAAGAAAGTCTGCTCGCCGACGCCGGTGTGGATGAAATGGATGTCTAGCTCGCCGTCGCGGCGCGGCGGAAGCGTACGCCCGACGCACGACTGCGAAACGCATCCAAGCGGGCCGACCGCGGCAACAGCCGCGCCAGCGGCGAGGAACCCCCTTCTGTCCATCTGAAAGTGACGAGCATTCATCTCAAGCGCTTCGCAAGGTATATCCAGTTGAGCCCAAGGCGTTCACCTGGTTTCGCGGCGGCATCCGTGAATGAAAGGTCCAGTTCCGCGGCCTTTGCCTTGAACACAATGTAGTTTATGTTGACACGTGCGTCGCACTTATCCCCGTAGCGCGTCTTTGTTCGCTTGTCCACATGAACCCACGAGCAGTCGGGCAGCACCTCTGCGCACGCCCCGAACTCCGCCGCAACGGCGATCTTGCGCGGCGCGAAACGATGCGCCTTCGCATCGTCGGCGTCGAACGTTGCAAACTGGAGCGTGTAGGTTTCGCCGGGCTCCAGCCCGGAAATCTTTTGCGATATCCTGTTCGGCTTCTCCCCGCGCGCAAACACGGCGAAGGCGTCGCCGCACTTTCCTGCGCCGCCGTAGAGGCCAAGGCTGCGTTCGCCGAAGTCTTTGACCGATTCAAGCGAAACATCCCCCTCTACGTTCCACCCCTCGAGTCCACTGCGGAAATCAGGGTTCTTCACGAATCCTGGATTGAACTTCAGCCCGTATTTTCCGCTCAGCATGTCCGTCGCGCCCTCCAGACAGTAATGACGCAGAAGTTCAAAGCACCACCGGAACGAGTCGACATCCTGATAGTAGCTGCCCCAGTATCCGGCGACGCCGATCCCGTCCATCTCGGGGTCGTTCGCCAGCGCGTTGAACTGCATGTCGAGAAAATACCTATAGTCCATTTCGCAATGGTGGTGGAGCGAAAGGATCGGCGACTGGACGAAGTTCCCGAGAATCATCCCCATCGACGGCAGTATCTCCGGCCACGCAGAGCGGTATCGGCGCATCGACTCGCAGATGTATGCCTCGATGTAGGCGCGTGCCTCCTGCTCCGTCGCACGCGACCGGCAGTACGTCTCGGTCAGCACCCTGCTGCGTCCAAGCGAGGCGTTAGCGCATTCAGCGAGGAACTCCGCGTCGAATATGCCGCTCATCGGCTTGCCGACAAGCCACGTGTAGATGGCGCGCGTCGGATTCTCCCCAAGGTCATATCTCCGCAAGCCAAGCATGAAATGCGAATTGGCCTCGTCGCGTCCGCAGAACTGCTCGTCGCACGTCACGCCGTCATAGCGAGGATCGGACAGGCCCTTTGCGGACTTGAACCGGGCACAGATGTCATCAGCGCTTTTCGGCTTCGTCGTGTGCATGTTGGCGATCCATTTGCGGCCGCTTGCGCGAAACTCCTCCATCTCGCCCGGCGCATCCGGCGGCGTTCCGCCGTTCAGCGTCGTCACCGCCGGAAGCGCGTACTTCTTCTGGAACTCCCAGTCATACGGCGGCAGTTCTTCGATCCTGCTCGGAACAGGCGCATAGTTCAGAATCTCGGGAATCGTCCGTACCGTAATCTCGTCTCCCGCCTGAGCTCCGTCGAGAACAATCCTGTGATCGCCGGGCGCCACCTCGCGAAACGCCTCGTGGCGCGGCGTCGCGGCAGACATGACCTTCTCGCCGTCGAGTCGTAGCGAGAAACCGCCCTTGCCCTTGACAACGACGAACATCCATTTGCGGCGCGCCACGCCAAAGGTGAATTCGGCGACCCCGGCGGTCGAAGCCTTCTCGCACAGGACTTCCGTAACGTAGTTGTTGAGACGCCGATGCTTCTTTAGGCTATCCGCAGAAGGAACATCGACCGTCTTGTAGCGAAACGTGCGCTCGACTATGTTCGAACCAGTCACACGGCTAACGACCTTGAGCGACATCACGCCGCCGTCCGCGCCCTCCGGCAGCTTGAACGTATTGATTTCCGCAAGCGGCTGGCTTACTGCATTTGCCGGCTTCGCGCTGTTCAATCCGTCTCCTGCCAGAACCATGTCGCAATCCTCCGCCCTGCAACTTGGAGGCAGCTGGCCGAGAAACCTGAACGAAACTGCTCGTTTCGTCTTCGGTATCTCGCCGAGGAGCGGCCCCCACGGCACGATCCGCGGCGCCGACTGAAACTGCGAGAGCTCCGCCTTGTCCGATCCAGCGGCGGCGTCCTCGTCCAACGCCTCCAACCGCAGGTCGGCGATATCGATGGAACCGTGGAAGTCTGCAAGCGAGACCGTGCAGTAGTAGTCTCCTTTCGACTTGAAACCCGAGAACTCCCCTGAAACCCTCGTCCATTTCCCGACAGGCGGCAGTTCCCGCACGCCTCGCGCGGCATGCCATCCCTGATTGACCGCCAGAAACCAGAACCTCTCCGTGCGGAAGCCATCCCGTGGACGCACCCATGCCGATATCCTGTAGCGGCCTTTTGGCGACAGGCGAATCCCCATCTGCCGCATCTGGCGCTTGCCGGAAGGTCCGTCGCCGTCATGCGCGAACGTCACGCACGGCATGCCGTCCGGGCCGCCGGTTGGATTCCACTCGGGGCGAACCATCCGCGTCGGAAAGAACGTCCACCCCTGCGGAAAATCCACCTGATCCGCCTCCAGCGCGCCGTTGACGAGAATGTTCTCGCCCACTGCCACGCGCGCCTCGGCGGCAAGGCCCGCCGCCACTGCGGCCAACGCCGCGACAAACCCTGTTTTCACGAAAGCCATACCCCGTCCCTCCCCGACAGTCAAAGCGCAGCGCGAAAGTCGTCTAGCGCGCCAAAGACGCGCGAGACGTGCCTCTTCTCCGGCTCGTCGGGCTCGCACGAACCCCACGGCGCAACGCAGAATCCCTTCAGGCGCTCCGGCGCAATGCGATCGCGGCAGAACTTCACGAGCGCCGCGACGCTGCCGGGGTCGCCCCACCAGTTCGAGCCACACGGCAGTTGGTCAAAGCCGGCCTCCTCGAGGGCGAGAAACGCCGCGACGCCGTTGCGGCTCTCGCCCCAGCCGCCCTTCTTTTCGAATTCGGCGTCCCACTTCTGCTTCGCCTCCGAGAAGTCGTTGTGGTAGTACCAGTTCGACTGGAGAACGTTCTTTGACATCCGGCGGCAGTATTCCTCGCGGCCCGTCCAGCAGGCGTCCGCCCACATGACCGGCCGCGCGCCATGCCGCTCCACGCATCCAACCGTGTAGTTCACGTCGTGCCACCAGAGCTCGCCCTGGCGGATGACCATGAGACCACAGCCTTTCTGCGCAATCGGCATCTCCTCGTCGAAGCCGATGTGAAAGAGGCGCGGGCGGTCGAATATCTCGCAGACGTCGCGGACGAGGTCGGCGACTACTTCGTAATACTTTCTCGTCGAGACCATCCGCCCGTATTCCTTGAGCCAGGCGTCGTGACAGGCTGAGAAGTTGAGCTTTGGCAGCGGCTCGAGACCGAGACCGCGCATGCGGGCGAGCTCGGCGCGCATCTTCTCTACGCTCCACGTCCCCTTCACCGCAAGCTCGGAATGGCTTGGATAGGCACAGGCCTCGCCGAGATCGACGAAGATGGCATTGCATCCGCTTGCGGCGGCGCGGTCCACGCACGCACGCCAGAGGTCGTCGTGCGTGCGGACGTAGTCGCGGCACTCCGCGTCGCCCCACATGTTCATGCCGAGATGCAGCAGCACGCTGTTGATGGATCCCCCTGCCATAGCCCTTTCTTCCTTCATGCATCGAACCTTGCCGAAATCAGCCGCCCAAGCTTGCCAAAGCACTCCCCGGGATAGACCTTGAAGACAAGCGGCCCATGCGGCAGCGAATCGAGCGCGAGCACACACGAGGATGGGCCCTGCGCGTATTTAGAGCCTATTGCGTAGTCCGCCCCTTCCGCCAGTACTGCGCGGACCGTCGATCCGCCGTTCGCGTCGACGACCTCGACCCTATAGTCGAACGGCCGCGCGCCCCTCTCCGCGTTCGCCGCCGGAAAGGACAGCTTGACCGCCGGGACCGTCTCTCCGCCGCGGTTCGCCGCCGAGACCACTTCTACGGACAGCTTCGCGTCCGCCGCGAACTGCGGCGCGATGGAATCCGCCTCGCGCCTGTCGTAGTCGTAAGGACGCCTCGACGCCGCGACTTGGAGCGGTATCACCCAGTCTGGCGCGACCGGCTCGCCCGTGCCCATTTCGCGACGTTCGATGACGACCCTGTCCTCGAACACCCGGACGAGCGTGCCCTGGTGGCAGTCCCAGTGCGGACCGTAAAGCGGCATCGCCTTGGCTCGGTTGAGCGCCCGGGCAGCCGCATCCCTGTAAACCTTCGGCGTTTTCCAGTTCTCGTATCCACGGTCCTTCGGGACGTTCTTGGTTGCGAAGAAGTTAGTGCGCCTAAGGCAGCCGAGGTTTACGGACGTAAAGTCGTTCTGCCAAATGGAGCGCTCATCGGTGATCGATCTGTGGGAATGCCCAGAAAACGCAATCGCGTTCGGCCAGCCGGAAAGCAACTCCACAGTCCTGCCGTCGTCGGCGACCGCTCCTGACGCCTTGAACACCGTGCCTCTCGGATGAGGATGCTGCACATAGAAAAACGGCTTTTCTCCTCTCAGTCCATCGCCATGCGCGGCGAGGAACCTAGAGAGCCGCTCGCCGAACCACTCCTCTCCGCCCTCCTCGCCTTCTTCACCTGTCCAATGAGAACCGATGAACTTGTAGCCGCAGACGTCCTTCATGTAGATGGGCTCGTACTCCTCTTCGAAAGCCGCCTTCCATGCCTCGGCATAATGCGCCGCAAGTTTGTGCCGTTCCAGCTCCGCTTCATCTGGATACAGCTTCTTCGCAAAATCCCCATACGCCCAGGCGACGTAGTCGTGGTTGCCGGTGACGAACACCTTTTCCACGTGGCGACCGTCTGGGGCATTGCCGTCCGGGAACATCCGGCGCCAGGCCGCGCCGATCATCTCCAGCTCATCGACAAGGCCATGCTCAGCGAGGTCGCCGGCTACGAGGACGGCGTCGATTCCCTGGCGGCGATACCATTCAAGTGCGCGCTCGAAGACCTCGGTTCCGAGCATCCGGCCCGTCTTCGGATGACAAACGTGAATGTCGGACATCGCGGCAAATACGAGCCGAGCACCGTCGCCCGCGAACATCCCCGGCGGCGCGGCGAAGGCCCTCCCCGCCGCAAACGCCGCCATGCATTCGACAAAAGTCCGGCGTGTCACTTGAAGGTCACTATAAAGCCGCGCTTTGCGTACGTCGCCCTGAATGTGACAGTGTCGTCGCCGTTCGGTACGGCCACCACCTTCATGTCCTTCCAGCCGGCTACAGGCGGAAGCACGATGTTGCCGTCAAGCGCGGCTGCGGCGGCCGTAGGCACGGTGCAGACGCCGAACGAGAACGAAGACGGGATTTCGCTTCTGTCCGCAGGAAGGTCAAGCGCGACGTCGAGCTTGCCGTCCGTCGCCGCCAGCTCGAACGGCGTTGCGCACTTGACGTCGTAAAGCCCATAGCGGAGGACGTCCGGGTCTTCCTCGGAAAGCGGCGCGAGGCGAAGCCCCGTGCCGGACGCAAACGTGATTGCAAGTCCGTCAGCGCCCGTCTTCGACTTGGGCCGGATGCGCCCGGCCGAGACCCGGAGGACGTTGGCGCCGTCCGTCGGCGTGTCGGACTGCGACGACGAGAACTTCAGCGTACCGCCGAGCGCGAGCGTGCCGTTCCCCTCCTTGACGAGCATGCCCGAGAGCGTCGTCTGCGAAGCGAGCGTCAGCGTATGCGACGCGCTCGCGACATTGACGTAGTTGCTGCCGCTGAAGTAGACGCCGCGCGTCGGATCGGAGAGGGTCAGGCTCGCGTCCGCCCGGAAGCGCGACCAGTTCGCAAAGGCGATGCCGTTGTACGCAAACGCCGCCATCGGCCCGCCCAGGGAGCGGACGTCCGAGATGCGCAACGTCGTGTTGGTCACCGGGTTGTTGCCGGCGTTCGAAACGGAAAGCTTCCCGGAAAACGCCGTGTTCACGCCCTGGAGGTAGAACGTGCAGCTCGAGTCCGAGCCTCCGTCCGTTTCGCCGCTCAGCTTCAGCCCCCCCGAGCCGGAGATGGTTGACTCGATGGAGGCGGAGCGGCCGAGCCCGGTCCTGAGATTGGCGACCGACGAACCCGTGTCGTTCGGGTCCGGCAACGCCAGGCAGCCGGTGAGATGAAAGTCCGGCTTGTTATGCATCAAGGCCCGTGTCCCATTCAACATGACAAAGTCGTCTATCCGGGCAGACCCCGCGAACTGGATCTGCGTGTTCGAGTTGGCCAGGACCAGGCGCTTTCCCGGAAATGTCGAAGAGTCCGGAGGCGAAATGACACTCCGCATGTAGGTGCTGTCAAACGCGATATACGTCGTCTCCGGATCAAGCGCCGTCCCAGCCGAGAAGCCAGACCAGCGGTTCGCGTACTCGGGCAGCCAGCTCGACTCCCCCCAGGAGTCTTTCGCCGTCTTGTAGGTGTACTTGCCGAGGACAAGGTAGAGGACTTCCCCGCTTCCGGACGAATCGACCTCGAGGGAACAGCCGGCCAGCCTTCCGTGGAGCGGCGCACGGGTGCCCTCGGCGGTGTTCAGCGCACAGAGCTGGAACTTGTTTGTCGTCAAGCCGCTCCCGGCAGGCGCGAAGAGAACGGGATGGCGCCGGACAGCTGTACAGGCGTCGGGCAGATTGCGCACGTCGATGTAGACCTTGCCCTCCTCCGGAAGGGTCAATTCACGCGTCACGCGAACAGTGCCGCCGGTTGTTGCGTTGATGCCGATGCGGAAAGCCGAGCCGTTCGCAAGCGACAGGTTTTCCGTCGAAAAAAGGCCGTACCCGTCCGTCCCCGTGCCGCACGGCCCGACCTCGCCGCAGGCATTAAGGACCAGGCTCCCGCCAATCGCCGTGTCGCCGATGAAAACAGGCGTGCGGTACGTCGTCACGGTCGCCTTGTTGTCGTTGCCTACCCTCTGGCCAAGCTCGAGCGTTCCGGCAAATTCGCCCATGTCGCCCCTGAATCTCACGACAAGATAGTCGTAGTTGCCTGACTGCGATGCCTTGTACACGCGAAGATGCCCCGAGCCCGAGACGTCGCCGTCAAACGAATAGTTGCCTCCAAACGTGCCATTGAAGTAGATTGCAAACGGGCTGTCGGACGAGGCGTTGACGGCGATCCCACCCTGAACGACACACGAAGCGCCCACGTTCGAGTAGATCTTGCCTTTGTTCAAGACAAGGCTTTTGAAGTCAAACGTGCCGCCGCTGGTCAAAATCGAGAGGTTGCCATCGTTGCCGTCGACGACGCCGAGCGTGAGAGACTTGCCGGGGAAGGCGTACTCGCCCCCGGAGCCGCACCATTTGCCGTTGTCGACGATATAGTCGTTTTCCGGCGAAAGCGGATCCGTCTTGTTGCCCCACTTCTTGTAGTTTGAAATGTCGCTCGCAGCGGCTTTCGCAGCGCTTGTCGCCGTGCCGACGAACTTGATCGGGTCGTCTGCCAACACACACCATGCGGCGCAAGCCGTAACAGCAAATAGAACGTTTCTCGCTTTCATGATATAGGCCTCCTATCGGTCATATGATATCACAGCACCCATTCCACCGCAATTCCCTCACATGAGGGAGTGCCGAAATTGCGCCAGACGGCACGGAATATGATAAAATTTACCGCGTGTTCAGATACCTCCACATTTTGATTGCGGCGTTTGGCGCATTCGCCACCGTGACGGCGAACGCAGACGAGACGATACGCACCGCTGCGGAACTCGCCAAGGTCTCCGAGCAGAAAGGCACAGCAGGCCGACTGTTCGCGCTCCGTGCGACGGTCGCCTCAAACCTTCCGGAAACCGCAGGCCGCCAGCAAAAGTACAACACGTTCTTCGTCATGGACGAGACAGGCGGTGCCCACCTATACGACGCGCGCAAGTCGCCGGGAACGTCGGCCCGGCCAGGAGATCTGGTGGAACTCTCAGGCCGTCTCGACGCAATTCAGCCGCACGACAAGCCTAAAAGCCGCGTAATGGCCAACTGCAGAAGCTTAAGGGTACTGTCCAGCGGAGTTGCTCCCGCTCCCGTCCGCATTTCCGTAAACGACTTCGACAGAGCCGACCTTATAAACACGCCTGTGCTAATCGACGGCATCCTTCTAGAGGTGCGCCAAGACGAGATCGATCCCGACTTCACTATGTTCGTGATAGACTGCTCGAGCCGCATGGTCTTCATCAGCTGCAAAACCTCTCGATTGAAGAGCACCGTCCAGGAGCTGCTGAAACATATCGGCGCGACTGTCGAAATATCCGGCTTTCCCTGTCTCCACATGGGATTGCGCCAGCTAGGCCGCCTATGGATTTACATCGAAAGCGCAGATTCGATACGCATCCTGAAGCCGCCATCCGACGACCTCTTCCGCACGAAGGAGCTAGAAGATGACGACTCGCTTACCCCTGAGGCAATCGCCTCTCTGGGACGCCGTCGCGCCGTTGGCCGCGTCCTCGCAGTTTGGAACGGGGACACAATGCTTCTGCGCACCATGTCGGGAGAGACCATGAAAGTAGGCGTCGCCACCGCGCCGCCGCCGGTCGGGACCGACGTAGAGACAGTCGGCTACGCGGAAACAGACCTCTTCCATGTGAACCTCGCGCACGCCATATGGCGTCCGACAGCACCCCTTGACTTGCCGACGGAGGAAGTGCTGGAAATCAACACAAGAAATCTTCTAGTGGACGACAACGGCAAGCGCAAATTCAACGTCGCCATGCACGGAAAGACCGTCCGACTGCGCGGCATCGTGCGCGACGTTTCGCCCGACAACGACGCCAACGGGCGACTGATCCTCGACTCTGACAGCTACATGGTCCCCGTCGATTGCAGCGCCGCGCCCAATGCGGCCGCCGGCCTTCGCACTGGATGCACAGTGTCTGCGACCGGCGTGTGCATCGTGGAGACCGAAACTTGGAACCGGTATTCCAACCTTCCCGTGACACACGGAATCTTCCTCTCCGTACGTTCACCCTCCGGCATTGAAATCGTATCCATGCCGCCGTGGTGGACGACCGGACGACTTGCGGCCGTCATCTCATCGCTGCTGATAGCCCTTTTAGCCGTACTCGTCTGGAACAGATCGCTCCATGCACTTGCCGAGAAACGCGGCAAGGCGCTTGCCGGCGAAGAAATCGGGCGACTCGAGTCGGACCTGAAAGCCGCGGAGCGTACGCGTCTCTCCGCAGAACTGCACGATTCCATCGCACAGAACCTATCCGGCGTATCAATGGAACTCGACACAGCCCTCAACGGCGACGAACCCATTCCAGACGGCGCGGCGAAGCACCTCTCGCGCGCGTCGAAGACGCTCGACTCGTGCCGCGTGGAGCTCAGGAACTGCATATGGGATTTGAGAAGCCGCGCCCTCGACGAACCAGACATGGACAGGGCGATCAAGGTCGCCCTCGGCCCCACAGTCGGAAAGAAGAAGCTGCTGGTCCGATTCAACGTGCCGCGCTCCAGCTTCGACGAGAACACTGCGCGGACGATCCTCAACATCGTGCGAGAGCTAGCCTCAAACGCGATTCGGCACGGACACGCCGACGAGATTCGCGTCGCCGGCAGTCTCGACGGCGACACCTTGCGCTTCTCGGTCAGCGACAACGGAACGGGCTTCGATCCAGAGAACCGCCCCGGCGTCCTAGAAGGCCACTTCGGCCTGCAGGGCATTGAGGAACGCGTAAGCTTCTTCAACGGCGAGATGAAGATAAAGTCGTCGCCGGGCAAAGAGACGAAAGTGTCAATCTCAATCGAGATCAATGGACTGCACATGTCATGAAAAGCAGCAAAGTCAGAGTTCTGATAGCCGACGACCATTCCGTGGTCAGGATGGGCCTTGCCTCCCTTCTCGGAACGGCGAAGAACGTCGAAATCGCCGGAGAGGCCGTCAACGGGGAGGATGCAGTGCGCAAGGCGCTGAAGCTCAGGCCGGACATCGTCGTGATGGACATCGTCATGCCCAAGAAGGACGGCGTCGCGGCCACCGAGGATATTCTCGCCGCCGCGCCGGATACGAAGGTGCTGATCCTAACAACGTTCGGAACGTCAGACGACATCTCTCGCGCGCTGAAGGCCGGAGCCACCGGGGCGATCATGAAGAGCGCGACGAACCGCGAGCTCCTCGCGGCGGTGCAGTCCGTCGCGCAGGGGAAGCGGTTCATATCCGCCGAGGTAGAGGGAATACTCGCGAACGACCCGCCCATTCCCGAGCTCTCGCAGCGCCAGAGCGAGATACTCGAGTCAATCGCGCGCGGACTCACGAACAAGGAAATCGCCACCCAGCTCGACATCAGCCTAGAGAGCGTGAAGTCGCACGTCAAGGTGATCCTCGAGAAGCTCGAGGCATCTAGCCGCACCGAGGCCGCCGCCATCGCCCAGCGCAAAAACCTCATCCCGCATGCGACTCCATAAGTGGCGGACCTGACGTGAAAAAAACAACGCGCACCGGAATGGCGCGCATTGCTTTTAAAGTGGTGGACCCGGCGGGACTTGAACCCACGACCCGGAGATTATGAGTCACCTGCTCTGACCGACTGAGCTACGGGTCCGTTTAAAGCTTTACTTCCCCTTCGAGAAGGACTCCTCGACGGCGACGGCGACCGCGACGGTCGCACCGACCATCGGGTTGTTGCCCATGCCGATGAGGCCCATCATCTCGACGTGCGCGGGAACCGAGCTGGAGCCGGCGAACTGCGCGTCGGAATGCATGCGGCCCATGGTGTCGGTCATTCCGTAGGAGGAAGGACCAGCCGCCATGTTGTCGGGATGGAGCGTGCGCCCCGTGCCGCCGCCGGAGGCGACGGAGAAATACTTGCGCCCGTTCTCCCAGCACCATTTCTTGTAGGTGCCGGCGACGGGATGCTGGAAGCGCGTCGGGTTGGTGGAGTTGCCCGTGATCGAGACGCCGACGTTCTCCGCCTGCATGATCGCGACGCCCTCCGGCACGTTGTCGGCGCCATAGCACTTGACCGCCGCGCGCGGGCCCTTGGAGAACGGCTTCTCGCTGACGACGCGAAGCTTCTCGGTCTTCGCGTTGAACGCCGTCTTCACGTAGGTGAAGCCGTTGATGCGCGAGATGATGTAGGCGGCGTCCTTGCCGAGGCCGTTCAGGATCACGCGGAGATTCGTCTTGCGGACCTTGTTGGCGTTGAGGGCGATCTTGATCGCGCCTTCCGCCGCGGCGAACGACTCGTGGCCGGCGAGGAACGCAAAGCACTCCGTCGCGTCGTCAAGGAGCATCGCGCCGAGGTTGCCGTGGCCGAGGCCGACCTTGCGGTTCTCGGCGACGGAGCCGGGAATGCAGAAAGCCTGGAGCCCGACGCCGATTTCGGCGGCGGCGTCCTTCGCCTTCGCGCAGCCCTTCTTGATCGCCATCGCCGCGCCGACCGTGTAGGCCCACTTGGCGTTCTCGAAGCAAATCGGCTGGGTCTCTTCGACGATCTTGTAGGGATCGATGCCCGCCTTCTTGCAGATCGCGGCGCACTCCTCGATCGACTTGATGCCGTAGGGCTTGAGGGCGGCCAGGATCTTAGCCTCGCGGCGCTCGTAGCCCTCGAACAGCTTCTCGCCCGCCTTCTTTACAGTCTTCTTCGTAGCCATTGGATTGAACTCCTTAGAAATTATTCCTTGCGGGGGTCGATGTACTTCGCCGCGCCTTCGAACTGGCCGTAGTGGCCCTTCGCCTTCTCCCACGCCTCGTTGGGGGAAAGGCCCTTCTTGATGAAGTCGGTCATCTTGCCGAG
>JBGUVV010000190.1:0-12033 GCA_045220525.1 Kiritimatiellia bacterium | reverse complement strand
CCTTCTTGACCGTTCGCTGTCGCTTGCGCAGAACATAGACCGGCTTTGCTTTACTCAGGGAGGGGAGCTGACGGTTGAATTCAAGCGGCTCTATGCGTCCGTGTTCAAGAGGGCCGATAAGCATGTCAAGGTCGTCGAGGCGCTTGCGTCACGGAAATGCGGAATGAGCCGTGACGAAATAGTTTCAGCCGTCGGGCTAAAGGATTCCGGAAAGCTTTCCCGCATTCTGGAGGAACTGGAGGAGAGCGGATTCATCAGGATATATTCGCCGCTTGGGCGCGTCAAACGCGGTTCAATCTATCAGCTCGTTGATGCGTTCACGTTGTTCTATCTGACGTTCATGAAAGGGCGGTCGATTGCGCGTCCAGGCTGTTGGCTCGACGGTGCCGGCTCGGCGGAGCGCCTGTCATGGGAGGGCGTCGCCTTCGAGCGCGTCTGCATGTGGCACGAGCGGGAGATCAGGGCGGCTCTTGGAATAGCCGGGGTGTCGGCAAATGTCTGTGCGTGGCGAAGTGCCCGAAAGAGCGGCGGTGCCCAGATTGACATGCTGATAGACCGCAAGGACGGAGTCGTGAACGTCTGCGAGGTGAAATTCGCCACAGGGGAGTTTCCCATTGGAGCGAAATATGCGCTTGAACTGGAGAACAAGCTTTCCGTGCTGAAGGAGGAGACTCAAACTGAAAAGTCGCTGCATCTGACGATGATCACGATCTCGGGTGTCAAGCGCAACGAGTATTCGTATCTTGTCCATTCTCAAGTCCGGCTTGACGATCTCTTCCGGGCATAACCACGCTCCAGCTTCTCTCTCCAACTTACCCCGTTCCCGGCGACCTGTACTTTCGTACAGATTGCCTGTGGTGGGGCGTTTTGGCATAATGTTCATGTCTAACGGAGAGGCATCGAAGACATGAATTATGCGAACAAGTCCCGCGCGTTGATCGTGGCGGCAATGTGTGTCGCCGCCATGGCCGCTTTGGCTGCGCCGGCCGAACGCCCATACCAGTTTCACGACGAACTTGAGACCGTCCACGAGGCGGGGATCCGCGACTTTTCGCTGAAGGCGCAAGCCGACGAATTTTCGTTCGCCGACGGCATGGCCGTGTCGGTGCCGAGGGGGGACGACTTCCTCCGCAGGGTCGCGGTGGATTTTGCCGATTGCCTGGCCGTTTCTCATGGCGTCAGCGTGCGCGTCGCGACGGGCGAAGACGGCGCGGCCGTCACGGCAGTGATCGATCCGTCTTTGCCGCCGCGTGAATACCGTTGCGCTGTGTCCCGCCGTGGCGTCAAGATTGCCGCGTCTGACGGGCGGGCCGCAGCACAGGCTTTCTACCACCTTGAAGACCTGATGAGCCTGCGCATGGCGCCGTTTCTCAAGTTCGGAGACGACCGGCGCAGAACGGTGTTTGCGCCGCGCATGATTCACTCGGGCTGGGGCATCGACACTTTCCCTGAGCCATACCTCGTCCGTGCGGCGCATCACGGCTTCGACGCCATTCTTGTCTTTGTGCCGGAGGTTGGCCGCACCCAGCGCGGGTGGTGCGATATCAACGCGATCATCCGTCGTGCCGAGAAGTGGGGGCTTGACACGTATCTCTACAGCTACGTGCACGCGCCGGTCCATCCTGACGATCCGCAGGCCGACCGCGTGTTTGACGAGACGTTTGGGGCAATTGCCCGCGCCTATCCGTCTGCCCGCGGCTACATATTCGTAGGCGAAAGCTGCCAGTTCCCGTCGCGCGATCCACGCACCAACGGCAAGATTCGCCCCGCATTGCCGGATCCCGGCGACGAGCGTTCGTATCCCTGCATGTACCCCTGCAGCGACTATCCGGACTGGCTGCGGGGCGTCAAGCGGGCGATTGACCGCTACAGTCCCGGCGCGGAGATTGTGTTCTGGACTTACAACTTCGGCTGCCAGCCGGTAGACGCGCGGCTGGAGCTCCTGCGGAAGATGCCGAGGGATGTTGCACTGCTCGTGACTTTCGAGATGTTCAACGAGACGGTGAAGTCCAACGGCCTTATGTCGCGCGTGTGCGACTATTCGCTGTCCGATCCAGGGCCGGGCGCCTATTATCTCTCGGAGGCCGAAGAATGCGGCAGGCTTGGCTTGAGGCTCTACACCCAGTCCAACACGGCGGGGCTCACGTGGGATCTCGGCACCGTGCCGTATCTGCCGTGTCCGCAGCAATGGAAAAAGAGGTGGGATGCGCTTAGGGCCTCGCATGAACGGCACGGCCTTTCCGGGCTGATGGAAGGGCACCACTACGGCTGGACGCCGTCGTTTGTCACCGAGCTCTCCAAGGAGGCGTTCACCGAAGGCGGAATGCCGTTTGACGTGCATCTGCACAAGATCGCGGCGCGTGACTTCGGCGAGGCGAACGTCGAGCGTGCAGTCGCGGCCTGGCAGGGGCTCTCCGATGCTATTGCGGACAGCTTCCCGTGTTCGCAGAATCTGGCGGGGCCATATCGCATTGGGCCTGCGATGCCGTTCAACTTCACGACGAACAGGATCGAGTACTCCGAAGTTCCGTTCCCGAAGGCGTCGCCATACGTGAAAAACTATTGCTGGACGTATTTCAACTATCTCGAGGATTTCGCAAAGCGGCGTTTCCCGCCTGTTAAGAAGACCGACTGGCAGCCAGACCAGCTCAGGCTTGAAGCGGAACTTCTCGAGGGCATGGTCGGAAAATGCGAAGCGGCGGCCGACGCGTTCGCCGCGATGGCGTCCGCAGCAGATGCGCGGCGGGCAGGGAAGGCGAGAAGGATGTCGGACCTTGCTCGCTACATGGCGAGATGCTGGACGACGGTTCGGAATCTCAAGCTTGGCGTGCTGGCCCATCTCGCCGGAGATGATGCGGCTATGAAGGCGGCTGCGCAGGCGGAGTATGCAAACAAGGCCGCCACCCTTGATCTTGTAGATCGCAATTCTCGTTTGGGGTGGGAACCGTCGATGGATTACATGGGCGGCAGGGCCATGATAGAGTGGTCTATGAAGTTGCTGCGCGACGCATACGACCTTAAATAGCGCCCGCAAACTTTATAAGCGCTGGCGCCATGCGCCGGGCGACATTCCCTTGTCGGCCTTGAACGCCTGCATGAAGTAGGAGGCCGACGCATAGCCGGAAAGCGCGGCGATGCGCGTCATGTCAAGGTCGGTCTCGCGCAATAGCCGGCATGCCTCGTCGAGCCTCGTCTTTGCGATCTCTTCCACGACGGAAGTCCCCAATGCCCTGCGAAACGCCTTGGTAACTGCCGTGTGCGACTTGCCGAGGGCCGCGAACACGTCTGACGCGTTTATGCCCTTGCGCGCGTTTCGCCTGATGAAGACGAGCGCGTCGGAAAGCCACGGCGGATCGACGGGAAAGGTCTCCGTGGAGGCCCTTGCCACGACTCCCGACGGCTTTACCTGGCGCACGACCTGTTTTTCTGGTATGCCGCGCTCCATTATCTCCGATAGCGTCTCCGCCGCCTCGCGGCCTATCTCCCGCGTGTTCGGGTCTATGCTTGAGAGCATCGGGCGCGAGGATCCGCAGATGAGAAGGTCGTTGTCGAGCCCAAGAACAGCCGCGTCGCGCGGGACTTCGATGCCGTTCGACAGGCAAAGCCTCACGACCTGCCAAGCCCTCAGGTCTCCCGGGCAGAAGAGGGCCGTTGGCTTCGGCAGCGACGCCAGCCATCTCGAGAGCCGCTTCGTGTCCTTTGGCGGCGAGATCGTGTCGCTTATGATGTCCGCCTTGCCTACGTCGTATGTTCCGCCGCCGCCCGGGTAGACCGAGCAGGAGAACCCGTCTCGCCGCAAGCGCCTGACGAACGCCGTCTGGCAGTATTTGGACGTCCTTCCGCCGCCATACGGGCAGTACGCGAAGTTCCTGAAGCGGCGGTCGAGGAAGTGCTCCGCCGCGAGCCGCCCGATGGTCTCGTGCATTGTCTTGACGATTGCAAACCCCGGGCGCGGCTTCTCGTAGTAGAGGTCCACGACCGGCTTCCCCGTCTTGCGGAGGGCGTCGGCCATCGCGTCGGTGGTGACGCGCGCGATGAAGCCGTCCATCTGCTCGCGCATGCTGCGCCGCTGGATGTCGTGGGCGTCCAGGAAGTGCAGCTCCCAGTCTTCGCGCTCCTGCGCAAAGGTGATGACGCCTTCGCACAGTTCGCGCCCGAACGCCCTGGAGCGTTCGACCAGAAGCCCGACCTTGTATGCGCGGAGTTTTGCCATGCGGACATTATACCAAAAAACTGTGTTTTGCGCCTTGCGAAAATATAATGATGTTTTGCGATAATCTGCATTGATGCCAGAGCGGGCGGTAGGGTATAATACACGTTGGCGAATGAAGCCAATTAACGAAAGGATCTAAACAATGGCAAGAATCACTATACCTGTCGAAGAGTTCAAGGGTCGCGTCGCGAAGGCGGCGAAGATGGTCGCGGAGCGGGGGCTGGACGTCCTCGTGGTCAACGGCTCGGAGGCGGACTACGCCGACACGCGCTACTTCTCGAACTTCTGGCCGCTGTTCGAGCGCTGCGGCGTTGCAATCGCGGCGAACGGCGAGGCCGCGCTCATGGTAGGGCCTGAGTCGCAGGTGTTTGCAGGCGACTTCAGCTGGATGGACCGCATCTGCGTCGTCTACCAGTATCGCGAAAGCGCGAACCCCGCGTATCCGGAGCTCAAGACGGAGGCGTTCCGCGACGTGTTCGCAAAGCTCGGCGTCACCGGCGAGAACATCAGGATCGGCGTCGCGGCCAAGCTCAACACGAACGTCGTCCAGTTCGACGGTCTGCGCGAGTCGTTCCCCAAGGCGGAGATCGTCTGGGCAGACGACATAATGCTCGCCCTCAGGCGCGTCAAGAGCGCGAACGAGATCGCCTGCATCCGCGAGGCGGCCAGGATCACCGACCTTGCGACTAAGGCCGTCATGGCCGAGATGAAGCCTGGAAAGACGGAGCTTGAGCTTGTGGGCGTCGCGCAGAAGTGCATCTACGAGAACGGCGCCGAATACGAGGGGCTTCCGATGTACTGCTTCTCCGAGAAGTCGACGCGCCATGCAATCTCCCGCTCGTCCTACAAGCCGATCGAGTATGGCGATATCGTGCAGCTCAACCTTTCCGCGAAGGTGTGCGGGTATTCGCCGTCAATCGGGCTTCCAGTGTGCTGCGGAAAGCTGACGCCGGAGAAGCGCGACCTTGTGCAGTTCGGCCTTGAGGCGCACTACTGGACAGAGCAGCAGATCAAGGCCGGCGTCCTCGCCTCCGACATCTCGAAGCGCTTTATCGAGTTCTACGAGAAGAACGGCCGCCGCGCAAACTACTTCTACGGGCCGTGCCACGGCACGGGGCTCATAGAGGTCGAGGCGCCGTGGATGGAGACCATATCCGACTATCCGCTTGAGCCGAACATGACGTTCCAGATCGACACGTTCGTGACGTCGCCGACGTTTGGCCTCAGGTGGGAGAAGCCGATTGCCGTCACGGCGGACGGCTGCGAGAACCTCGCCCCGTCGCAGATTGGAACTAACGGCCCGATTGAAGTGGATGTCTGATTGTCCTGGTGGGGATTGTTTTAGCCACAAAGAACACAAAGATCGCAAAGGAAATGTGAGATGAGATACGAACTTATGAGGCCTTCGCAGATACGCGAGGCGATAAAGAAGCGCACTCCGGTCGTCCTGCCGCTCGGAGTCCTTGAATACCATTCCGAGCATCTTCCCGTCGGGATGGACACCCTTGCCGTCGAGCGCGCCCTCTGGGAATACGAGAAGGAGGCGGAAGTCGTCATCCTCCCTGCGTTCTGGTGGGGAGCGTCGTCGCGCGCCGTCGCGCCGTGCGAGGGCCGCGGGTCGATTCCCGTCGATTCCCAGGCTCTTGTGCCGATTGCGCGGCAGATATTCCGCGGGCTTCTCGACGTCGGCTTCCGCAACATCCACACGTTCGTCCACCACCAGAGCGAGGACTTTGCGGCGGGTATGCCCACGGACCTCGCGTTCCGCCTTGCGTCGCGCCAGGTGATAATGGAGTTCCTGGAGGAGAAGAAGGGCGATGGCTGGTGGGGCGATCCTTCGAGCGCGTCCTACTACACTGACCACACGAACCTTGACGCGAATCCGTTCATCTGGATACAGAACCACGCGCTCATGGACGCGAAGGTCCTCGAGAAGTATCCGTTCGACCACGCCGGCGAGGGAGAGACGTCGCTCATGATGTCGCTCTGCCCCGACACGGTGAACATGGACGAATTCGACAAGACGGCGTGGTATGCGCAGTCCGCGCTGAAGGCGTCGAAGGAAACAGGCGACGGCGGGGTTGCGATGATACTCGACCACTTCAGGAGAGTCTTGAAGTGAAGGTGTATCTTTGCAAGGGGGATTTCGGCGAGAAGGAGAGGCTTCTCGCCGAATCCGGCGAGTTCAAGGCGGTTGCATTCCGCTATTCCACCGGCGTAGAGGCGCTGAAGGTGTCGAACTCTCGCGGGTCGTTTACGATCCTGCCGTTCATGGGCCAGATGATATGGCGCTGCGACTTCGACGGGCTGGAGCTTACAATGAAGTCCATCTACGACGAGCCGAATGACTGCAAGTCGTGCTTCAACGAGAGCTACGGCTGCTTCATGATGCACTGCGGCCTTACGGCGATGGGCAACCCGACTGCTGAGGACGACCACGTCGGCCACGCGGAGCTGCCGATCATCCGCTATCGCGAGGCGTATCTTGAGTTCGGCAAGGACAAGTCTGGCGAATACATGGCCGTGGGCGGCACCGCTTTCCACGACATGTGCTTCACGTATAGCTATTCGTTCTCGCCGCGCGTCGTCCTGCGCAAGGGCGCGGCAAAGCTTGGAATCACGGCGACTGCGACGAACCTCAAGGACCTGCCGCTCGAATACTACTACCTCTGCCACGTCAACCACCGGCCGGTCGATGGCTCCAAGATCGTGGAGTCTCCGCTCAAGAAAGCCCCGATAATCAACCACGAAATGCCGGATGGCTACTACAAGCCGTGGGCGGACGCGACAAACGCATGGCTCGCCGTCTTGGACAGGGACTTCAAGGCGCAGTCGGTCGTCGGCGCGAAGGGCGAAAGCTACCGCCCGGAGATCGTGAACTGCTACTTCCACAAGGCGGACAAGTCGGGCTGGGCGCTCGTCAAGCAGGTGTTCCCGAAAAAGCGCGGCAAGGTCGGCGGAGTCTATGTGAGGTACCGTCCGTCGGAGCTGCCGTACGCAACGCGCTGGATAGCCCGCACCAAGGACGAGGACGCGATGGGGATGTGCCTGCCCGCGACTGCGGAGCACAAGGGCCTCGCATACTGCCGCGCCCACGGCCAGCAGAAGTTCCTTGCGCCTGGTAAGTCGGTCTCGTTCCACATCGAGACGGGAGTCGTTGCCTGAAGCGGGGAATGCTAAAGTGAAAACGGAGTGCATGTCAACCCTCGCTGCGGCGCTTGCCGTGGCGGGGACCGTCTTCTCGGCGGTGGCCGATGAAGACGTCGTTGTCGAGAACGAGTCGTTCAAGCTGGTCGTCGGCGCGGACGCCGTTGCGAAGTCGCTAGTGGTGAAGGCAACTGGCGAGGAGATGCTGGACTTGTCAGAGGACATCCCGGTTTTCTCCGTCATTCAGGATCGCCCGTTCAACAACGAGGTCAAGCTGCTTTTCGCCAACAAGCGCACGGAGTTTCGAGCCGACCGCCTTCGCAGGGAGGGAAACTTCCTCTACGTTGGTTTTGAGCTCGTGTCCTACGAGGCGAAGGTCGCCGTGACGGAGCGCCAGGACTACATCCTTTTCGAGCTTATCGATTTCCCGCTCGGGTCAAAGGGCGCGAACGACCTAAAGATGACTTATCCGCCGGTGGACGTAATGAAGATCCTGAACCTGCCGGTGCGGAACCGCGACAACTTCGGCGACTGGCTGAACGTAAGCTGGGACGGGAAGTCGGCCGTGTCGCTCTTCGCCGCCGAGCCGTACACGTGGATCGAGAATTCGCGCCGCCACGGATTTCGCATCTTGACGGCCGAGGCGCATCGCGACCTGAACCTTCGCGGGGCAAAGGCCGCGCTGATTGCATCCGCCACTCCTTCGTTCCTCGACTGCATGGATGCCGCCGAGCGCGAACTCGGCTTGCCGCGCGGCGTCGAAAGCCGCCGAGACAAGTCGGCGAGCGCGTCCAACTACTGGACGAGCGACATCAACCCCGAAAACGTGGACGAGCACATCGCGATTGCCAAGAAGGGCGGATTTCGCAACATGCTCATCTACCACCCGGCGGTCTGCGACCATCCTGGCGGCTACGCTTCCATAGCGGACTACAAGCCGAACAAAAAGTTTCCGAAGGGATATGAGTCAATTCGCGAGATGCTTGCGAAGATTAAGGCCGCAGGCATTTCGCCCGGACTCCACGTATTGCAGACATTCATCGGGTTCAACACGCATTACATTACGCCCGTTGCCGATTCGCGGCTCAACTTGAAGACGCACTTCACATTGGCAAAGCCGCTTTCGGCAGACGAGACGGGCGATGTCTACGTTCAGGAGAATCCAGCCGCATCTCCCACGAACGACTTGAGTTGCATCCTATATTTCGGCGGCGAGCTTTTGCACTACGATGGCTTCACCGTAGAGAGGCCGTACAAGTTCACCGGCGTAACGCGCGGACACAAGAAGACGACGCCAGTCGCCCACCCCGCAGGGCAGATTGGCGGTGTTCTTGACGTCTGCGAGTTCGGCGCGCGAAGTTGCTACATCGACCAGAACACCGACCTTCAGGACGAGATTGCCGAGAAGATAGCGAAGATATGGGACTGCGGGTTTGAGTTTATGTACAACGACGGCTCCGAGGGCGTGAATGTTCCGCAGGGCATACATGTCGCGAATGCGCAGTACAGGGTATGGAAGAAGCTTGGCCGCAAGCCGCGGTTCACCGAGGGCGCCGCGAAGTCGCACTTCGGCTGGCACCACCAGGCGGGCGCCAACGCATTTGACACGTTCCCGCCGGAGATATTCAAGGACATGATCGTCCGCTGGCCGCTTTACGAGGCGCCGATCATGGCGCAGGACTTCACGCGAGTCGATTTCGGATGGTGGGGGTTCTGGAAGAAAAACGACGATAAGGCGCGCGGCAGGGTGACGATCGGCACGCAGCCCGACATGTGGGAGTATGGCACTTCCAAGGCCGCTGCATGGGACTGCCCTGCCTCGATCCAGGCCAACCTCGCGAATTTCAGGTCGCACGCCCGCGCCGACGACATCATGGAGACGATGCGGCGCTGGGAGGATGTGCGGGCGAGAAGGCTCCTCACGAAAGAGCAGAAGGAAGCTCTAAAGGATCCTGCGAGGGAGTTCCATCTCGTGCCAAACGGCGCGGGCTCTTACGACCTCGTCGAATGGGAGCAGCTTGACGTAGCAGGAGGGAAATCCACCGACGTCCGTGCGTTTCTGTATGAGCGCGGCGGTAGGCGTGTTGTGGAATACTGGCATGTGTCGGGATCCGCGACGCTCGTCCTTCACGACGGCACGGCGCTCCATGCCGGGAACGTGAAGACCTTTGAGACGGCATCTTCGCGCGATGCCGTCAGGGAATCCTTCGCCAACGGCAAGATAAGGTAAACCGCCTTCGTCGAGAAGCACCCGCGCGCATCTTGCGCGCGGGCGGCATGGTTTGATATAATTGCGGCATGAAAAAAACCGTTTTTGTTTTTCTGTCAGTTGCAATTTCATTAGCCATCGCAGCAGAATTGCGCGGTGCGCCTTTGACAGAGATGAAGATCATGACCTACAACGTCATGCACTGCGAGGGGCTGGACGGCAAGATCGACGTCGGGCGCACGGCCGCGCGCATCAACGCCGAGAGCCCGGACTTCGCCTGTCTGCAGGAAATCGACTGTCGCACGGACCGTGTTTCCGGCGTTGACGAGCCCGGTGAGCTCGCGCGTCTTACGGGCATGCATGCAACCTTTGCAAGGGCGATATTCTACAGGGGCGGGCAGTACGGCGTCATGCTCCTTTCGCGCGAAAAGCCCCTTGGCGTCGAGCAGGTTCCGCTGCCCGGCAAGGAGCCGCGCGTGTTGCTCGTCTGCGAATTCAAGGACTGCGTAATTGCAACTTCGCATCTTTCCGTCGCCGGAAAGGAGGAGCGCGAGGCTTCCGTGCCAATCATTCGCCGGGCGTTTGCGAAATACGACAGGCCCGTGTTTTTCGCGGGCGACTGGAACGCAACCCCCGATTCAGACGTTCTTAGGGCCTTGGGAGAGTTCCTGTCCGTTTTGTCCGACCAAAAGGGATGCACGTTCCATGGGCGCACCAAGAACGGCCCGAAGGGGAATCCCGCGGGCAGGGTGGCGCGCTGCATCGACTACATTGCCGTTGACAGGGCTCACGCGAAGGACTTCGGCGTTGTCGATACGCATGTCGTCGAAGACCGCATGACGTCGGACCATGCACCTGTCGTCGTAACGGTCTCGTTCTCGCGCACCTCGAAATAGAGGCGGCGATCGAGGCGCCTATATCTTCACGAGCTGCTTGCGCAGTGTTTTTTGGGGAGACACCCCTGAGACGGTGGTGGTTTTGGCGGGAAAGCCGCGCAATTTTGCAAGATAGCGCCAAATGTGGTGGCTATCGTGCGCCTATAATGATATAATATCCACACATGCAGCATGTGTGCGCTAGCGTTAAGCCATTGAAACTCAGCCCAAGGCAGGCCGAGGCTCTTCGCATAGTGGCGGCTGGGCGGTTCTACCCCTGCCTTGAGAAGGAAGAGGACGGTTGGCACGCGAGGTGGCGCGCCGTTACCGGAAACGGCGACTGGGTTGACGAATACGTGCGTGCGGCCGCGATGACGCGGCTCACAGAAGACGCCGAGGACCAGCGCCACGAAACATTGCACGATGCGTGGATGGCGGCTCTCGCATCCCGCACCGGGCTCGTCCGGTGGGACGACGGCGAATGCCAGGCGTTTGCGGCCGAGCTTGAGGAATGGGCGGGCTCTGCCGCGGAGGATGTCGCGGCGAGAGGATCGATTGTTTTCAAGCTCGAAGCCGGCGATGGCGGCTTTTCCGTTTCATGTGGTGTGCCGCGGGGAAAGCGCGCCTTGAAGGCCCTCGGGCAGGCGTCTTACGTATGGGGGCCTCTTCGCGGACTGCGAAGGTCGCAATCATCTCGCGACGTACTCACGCTTCCCATTTCCCGCACGGAGGCCGTGGAGTTTGCGAGGATTGGCGCGAATGCGCTTCGTGAAGCGGGATATGCCGTAGAGGGGTTGCCGTCCGCCGCCCCGGTGACGGCGGTCGCGGAATGGCGTCCGCCGGAGAAGGGCAACGATTCTCAAATCGCGGCGAATCTCGTCGTGCGTGTGGCCGGGGAGCCAGTGACTGCGCAGGAAATACGCTTCCTCCTTGACCAGAAATCGACTCTCGTCTTCTTTCGCGACAGGTGGATTGAAGTTGACAGGAACATACTCAAGGTGGCCTTGCGGGCGCTTGAGAAGGGGGCGGGAAAGAAGACGAACGCTATGGCGTTTGCAATGGGCGTCGGGCGGATTGGAGACCTGGAGCTCGAAGCCCCCGCCGACGGCGGGCCGCTAAACGCGTTTCTCTCGTCTCTGCGCGGCGGAAGCGAGGCGCTTGCGCCGGTAGAGCTGCCGCTTTTCGCGGGAACGCTGCGCGACTACCAGGCTAACGGCGTCGCATGGCTGCGCCTCCTGACGGACCGCGGCTTTGGTGCGCTTCTCGCCGACGACATGGGCCTTGGCAAGACTGTGCAGGCCGCCGCGTGGATGCTTTCGTGCGGAACGCGGCAGGACGGAACGCGCTCGTCGCCTGTGCTCGTCGTGGCGCCGCTTACGCTCTTGCCCAACTGGGAGCGAGAGCTCGCGAGGTTCGCGCCGTCGCTGCGTGTCTATTCGCACCATGGCGGGCTCCGCCGTCTCGCAAGCGGATTCGTTGCCGCGGCAAACGACGCAGACGTAGTGCTTACGAGCTATTCCCTGCTTGTAAAGGACTGCCGGATGATGGCGGAGGTCGCGTGGGACGCGCTCGTCCTCGACGAGGCGCAG
>JBGUVV010000189.1:0-5386 GCA_045220525.1 Kiritimatiellia bacterium | reverse complement strand
TCGGCTTTTGCAATCTGCTGAACCCAGAATGCGCCGAAAAGGATTTCCGAAAAGCCAAGAGCGGAAAAGCCAAGCCAGAACTTCCATTCATACGGCGGCTCGAAGAACACGAACGCAACAGCAGCGGTGATGCCAAAGGCGAACACCGTCAGCAACGAAACAATCTTCTGGTTGAACGACATCATGACACCTCGCTTTCCGTTTTCGCACCACATCCAGGACAGAATTTCGCACCGGGCGGCAGTTGGGAACCGCAGTTTATACAGTGTTTCGCGCCTGTGGGATTGATGTTTTGGGCGATTGTCGCCATGGCGTTGCCCATAGGCGAACCGACACCTACACCCATGCCCAAACCCATGCCCGCACCCATCACAGCGCCAGCATTGCCCTCGTTTTCGGCGGCGGCTTGTAGAGCGTCGAACGATCGTTCCTGCGCATACGAGTAGCCAATGATGTCCATTTCCGCTTTCTTAGCCAACGCCTTTTTCAACTGGACAACCGAAGGATCAGCATCGTCCGTCGAGATTGAATTGACCATGAAAAGCCTAAGTTCCACACCATAGTCGGCAAGATCTTCCGAGATGCGCTTTTCGAGCAATCCGGATAGCTCATTGAGCTTAGTGCCTATCTGGAGAAGCGAGCAATTCTCCTGTGCCATAACCGACGTAATCACGTCCTTCGCACGCGTGACAATCACTCCCTTGAAATATCCTGAAAGCGTTTTCTCGGTAAAGGCTGGCAAACGTCCCATAAGCCGCGCAAGGAAACGGCAAGAATCCGTCACCCTAATTCCGTACCGCCCAAAGGCGCGGATTGGCAATGCTATGTGATACTTAGGGTCTTCAACAAGGACGGGGTCGGACGTTCCCCATTTCAAATCGAGCGGAATTGACTTCTGCACGAACCACACTTCCGCCGTGTAAGGTGTTTTGCGGTTCGTCGTCAGAGCAGCAACCATCTTTGATAGGAACGGAAAGTTCTTTGTCTCAAGCGTGTGCCGCCCTGGCCCTATCGGGCCGTAGAACAATCCCTCCTTGACAAGAACCGCCTCTTGCGACTCCGTCACGATCAACTGCGACTTGTAGTTCAATTCGCAATCGGGATAGCGATAGGCAACCACCCTAGGCGCAGCATCCCATTTCAACACATCAATCATGGACATTGGAAACTCCTTTTGCCCTTGGGTTGATTGCGGAGGCGGATTGAGGGCGCAAACCGTCGCCGAGTTGTAGAAATGTTGAACCGCCTAATTCTGCCATTTTTGCGGAAAGTTGTTAACTGAAAGTGGGTTACAGGCGCAAAATGGCGATTTGGCGTATTGCTACCATTGGGGCAATATGGTATAATTACCGCGTTTATACTTACAAGAGGAGTACAATCAATGACAACAAGCATTACATTTCGCACGGACGCGGAACTTAAAGCAGATGTCGAGGAAATACTCGAGGACATCGGCATGAATATGTCTACGGCCTTCAACTGCTTCATGGCCAAGATACGTGACGTAGGCGGGATCCCATTCGCACTTGCGCGAAAGAGCAAGCACCAGCGGCTTGTGGATGCGTACAACGAGGCAAAAGAGGTCGCCAACGACCCTAATGCTCCGACATGTACAGACCCAGACAAAATTGAGGAGTTCTTGCTCGCATGAAATACGGAATCCGAAAGACCACCCGCTACAAGAAAAACCTCAAAAAGATGCTTAGGCGGGGAAAGGACATCAAAAAGATTTCTGCCGTTGTCCGCACTCTCGCCATGGGAGAAACGCTGCCGCCCAAATACAAGGATCATGCACTCTCCGGCGACCTTGACGGACTTCGCGACTGCCACATTGAGAACGACTGGGTACTTCTCTATTTCTACACATCCACCGGCGAACTCGTCCTCACGCTCACCGACACCGGTACGCACTCCGATCTGTTCTAGCAGTCCGCTTCTCATTAAACCAATTCGTCTTCCTCCGCCCCCCTATCCGTTCACGAACAAAGAAAGAGGGCGCATCCCTGTCCGTGTTCCTAGTGAGGCCCTGCAAAGCCCTGTGAGAACCACGGAAGAAGATACGCCCAGAGGAGCGCATTCTCCACTTCGTCGGCCCTCACAGTAAAATTTTGCAGGTTTCACTAGAGCCAAAACGATGCGCAGAACGCAAAGTCTTGAAATTGTCTTCCACGTATTATATCATATTTTCACCGTTTTGCAGCGGCCATACGTAAAATACGCGTGATTCATCCAAGCCCCTACATCCCCTTCCGTGGAAAGGAACTGCATTAGCCTCTAACACATACTGCAGTCAGGGCTCGAAAATCTTACGCAGAAATAAACAAAGTTAGAACGACTTCATTGTCGCAGAATAGGCTGAGGATTTTTGATCCTCGTCGATGAGTTCCAACAAGTCGTCCGGTCCCTTGATACGCCACCACCGCCGTCCTTCGGACATCCCGTTGATCCGAATGCGCGTGCCTACCTTGAGTTTCATGGACTCCGTAGCTGGCAACTCCATGAAATTCAGATAGGCGCCGCCATCCAACACATAGTTGATACCCGCACGTTCTGGATTAGTGGAAGTTCGGTTTCTGAAAATGCAGTTTACAATATGAACAGTTGCCGTGGAGGATGCGGAAAATTGTGCGTCAAGAACGCCAGGCCCGACTATCCAATACTCTCGCCCTGCACCAAGGTTGATCGCTTCGTCAAATACGACCGCCCGTCCGTTCAGTCTTACCTCCGTCACGTCTATCGTGTTCGTCTCAGCCCAAGACACTTCCTCAAAAGCGTTTGCACCCATAGCTGGACGTTCGCCCGGTGCCAACTGGCGACGCTGCAGTTTACTGCGCCATGTCACGATGTTAGTCGTATAATTGTGGCATAGTTCTTGCAGTGACGGATGCTCGTTTCTTGATTCTATCGTCGGCTGATCCGCTACGGCGGTTGATGGTGCCGGCTCCAAAGGCGCGGGAAATTCCCAAATTGCAATTGCCAAAGCCGCCATTGCGACAACAAACGCTACAACAATCAAGTTCTTTGCCCTTAACAACTTGACGGCGCGGACAAAGGCATCCACCGTCGCATAGCGTTGCGCAGGGATCGCAGCGGTGGCGCGCTGGATGATGCGCCTCCACGTGCGCGGTGGTTTCCCGTCGAAGCAGTCGTTCGCAAGCATTCCAAGCGCATAGACGTCCGTCGCAGGCGTTATCTCGTCTCCCGTAAGCTGTTCAGGCGCGGCATAGCGCGGCGTTCCAACGCCGACGGCCTTGCCGTCGACGACGGACAGCGAATCGCCCGCGTGTCCGCGCACGGCGGACGTTTCCTTGACAAGCCCAAGGTCGGCAAGGATAGGCGAAGAACCTCGCCATAGAATGTTCGCAGGCTTGATGTCGCGGTGAACAAGGCCTATCGAATGCAAATGCCTAACGCCCGACGCAACTGCAAGCAAGAATTGGGCGACACTCCTTTCGCCCGTTGGGAGCGGCCTGTGCTCCAGCAGTTCCATTACATACCACAGCCGCCCATCTCGTTCGCCAAATCCAAGGAACCGCGGGAACGCAGGATGCGCGTTGCCCGCAAGCAACTTCGCTTCGCGCCTGAATCGGTCGCAGACTGCCGCGTCGCGGGCATCGTCATGTTCCGCATCGCGCACACACACCTTCAACGCCGCCTCGGTGCCGAGCGATGCATGGACTACTCGGTAAACCTCGCCGCTTCCGCCGCGTCCAAGGAACGCCGTCACGCGCCAGTCGCCGAACAGCTCCCCTGGGGCATATGAGAACGCAAACTCAACCGGCTCGTGCGCGGTGAGGAACGAGTCGAGCTTGCCGTCGTCGATATCAGGCTCCATCGGCTTTCTCCAGTGCGGCGACAAGCTCTTTAAGCCGCACCATCATGCGGGACTTCATCTGGTCAACGGCGTTGCGCTCAATGCCGAACGAAGCGGCAACGACATCCGGTTTTTCGCCATTTACCGCGACACGGGCAAACACGATACGCGTCCGTTCGTGGATAGTGCTGTCGGCAAGAAGCTGCTGAAGCGCGATTTCCAAAAGTGACTCACGCCATGCACTGTCGTCGGATTCTGCGGCGGCATGAGGACACGCCGCCCTACCATCGGCGGCAAGCTTCTCGCGGCGCTTTTCTTCTCTTATCATGCGAAACGCGCGATGTCGCAAAATGCCAGTCAGATAGTTGTGGAAGTGGCCCTTCTCCTTCGGAGAATAGTGATAGACGGGGAACACCCGGATCAGTTCTATAAGCGTTTCCTGAATGACGTCGTCGGCGTCGAGAGACGGGAATCGCTCACGCATGAACGCCTCCATCATCGGGCGGTAGCGCGCGATGAACTCGCCCCAGCGGGCGTGCTGCGAGTCATGCGCAAGGTCGCTCAGCAGCGTTGTTGATGTCGTGGGAATCGCGGCCATGGAGGAGAAGTCCTGAACTTACGTATGTGAAACCAAGTCGCCAAGCGTCGCAATCTGAGCCCTGTCAATCCAAAGACCAGCCTCTTTGGCAGCATCAGTCAATCGGCGTATCTTATCGCCCGCGCCGCTATCTGGAGTTCCGCCTCGTTGAGGCGACAATGCCGCCGCAAGCAGTCTGACACGGCGGCAATCAGATATGGTCTTGACGCTTGCGGACGCGAACCGATGAACCACGCAACTGACATGGTGCTGTCCGTCATCTGCAGATTCTGTATTTCGCTTGGCATCGTCGCTCCTCTTGAATAGTTTGCAGATAAACGCTTTCACGTTCATCACTGTTGCATATTATACCATATTTCGCCCAACCATTTGTTCAGGGAGATTTTGGGGTGAGGCCCCGCCGTCACTTCATTTTCCACGGAATATTTCTCATTTCCTGCAACTTATCCTTCTGATCGGAAAACTGACAGGCGACGGAGCGGAGGGCTGCCTCCGTGTGCGCTGACCGCCCAATCGAATGCACCAAGTCGCCGTCGCGTCGGGGCACCCCGCTAGCGCCCGCTTCGCGGCTCACTTCGTTCGGGGGATACGCTCGCTCGATCTCGTACGCTTCGGACCTCGTTGCGCCTTTCGCGCTTAGACAAACAACCATTCTCAGCCTGACGTGTAAGTTGAGAGTGTAGAGTGGAAAGAGTAGAATTGTGGACAATCCACCATTTTACATTTTCAATTCTCAACTATCAATTTCGCAACTGCCTCACTCGCGACACGCAGGCCCTTGCGGCTGCTACGCAGTTCGCGCTTCGCGCTCAGCCAACCCGACGCCTTCGGCGCGGGTGCATCCTCCGCTCCGGCGAACCTCCACGCCTCACCGCTTTTGGCGCAACGCATCGGCGCGCGGTAGCGAAGGCGCGGGGGTTGCACGAGAGCTAGCGCAGGGATCGCCACCGCCGGAGTTGTTTCGCTTGACGCGG
>JBGUVV010000188.1:0-11339 GCA_045220525.1 Kiritimatiellia bacterium | reverse complement strand
ACCGTGCTTTTGGCAGTGGCGGTCGCAACCGCATTTGCGCTCGCGGCGCTTCTACTCTGCCGCCCGGTGCTCTCCGTGTTCGCGCCGTCGAATCCGGCCCAAATGGGGGAATTCCTCTCGCTCGGGTACAAGCTTTTCCTGCTGATGGGCTGCTATCTCGTGCTGGACGCCGTCGATACGGTGCTCTGCGGGGCGCTGCGCGGCGCGGGCGACACGAAGTTCGTCATGGCGTGGATGACCTTCTGCGCGTTCGGCGTGTGGATGCCGCTCGTGTGGATCGTCTCGAAAACGAACTTCACGATGCCGCTGCTTTGGACGACGACGGTCGCCTACGTGGCGGTGTTGTTCGTAGGCTCCTTCATCCGCTGGCGCCGCGGCAGGTGGAAGGCGATAAAGCTCGTTGACAAGGCCGCCTAATCCTGCCTGTGCACTGAGACGGACTGGACAAGGCCAAGCCCGCACATCACGACCACCAGGAACGTCTTGCCGGCCGATATGAACGGCAACGGAAGCCCCGTTATCGGCAAAAGCCCTATCGACATCGCGATGTTCACATACACATGGGCGAAGACGAGCGTGGAGACGCCGAGCGCCAAGAGACGCCCCCTGCCGTCTGTCGTGCGGAAGGCTATCCAGCAACAGGGCAGCAGAAGCGCGGCAAAAAGCGACAGGAGGACCATCGAGCCGACAAAGCCGGTCTCCTCGGCATATACGCAGAAGATGAAGTCGTTCATCGATATGGCGGGCGGCAGGTACTTGAGGAGGTTGGACTGGCCCTTGCCTATCCCCTTTCCGGAATATCCGCCGGAGCCGATGGATATCTTCGCCTGGCGCAGATTGTAGCCGGAGCCCATGACGTCCTCTTCGGGGAAGAGGAACACCTTCACCCTCTTGACCTGGTGCCCCTTGAGAGGCAGGGCCTTCAAGATCGCCTCCCGCCGCTCTGCAGGGGCTCCTGGGCGCTCCGCCTCGTATACGGCCCCGAGGATGGCGACGGTGAAGACGAAAAGCGCACCTACAATCGCAAAGAGGCCCTTCCGCCAAACTCTTGCGACGAACATCATGAGGAGCGCAGCGGGGACGAGGGTGAGCGTGGTGCCGAGATCGGGCTCTGCAAGTATGAGGAGGCACGGCACCGCTATCAGCCCGCCAACGGCCAGGAAGCCGCAGAAGGACTTCTTAAGTCGCGCGAAGCGCGAGGCCTCGCCTCCGAGGAGCGAGGCGAGGAGGGCTATCACGCAAAGCTTCGATATCTCGCTCGGCTGGAAGAACCAAAGCCACCGCCTTCCGCCATAGACCGTCGAGCCCAACAAGAGGACTGCCACGAGCATCACCACGGCTGCGCCGTAAAGCGGCCATACCGCAAAGTCGAGATACTTGCGGTAGTCGGTGAACGCGATTACGAGATAAAGGGCGAGGCCGACTCCGGCAGCGGAAAGGTTGTCGATCCACATGCCATGGAAGATGGCCTCAGCCCGAGCGTTGCCGGCGGACCTGATTGCGATGGTTCCAATGGCGACGAGCGCCAGCATCGCGGCGAACATCACCCAGTTGAACTTCTTGAGTTTCCCGGCAAAGCCATGCAAGAAAGACATCACAGACCTCCGGAAGAATTGGCGCTTCGCTCCCCGCCGAACGCGGCCCTAAGGATGGAGGCCGCGAGCGGAGCGGCGGTCGTGCCGCCACCCTCGCCGTTTTCGACGACTATGGCCAACGCGACCGACGGGGCGCGGGCAGGCGCATATGCTATGAACCACGCGTTCTTGCGGCGGCTGGCGCCGCGCCCGATTTCAGCAGTGCCGGTCTTGCCGCAGACCTCGACAGGCACGCCCTCTGCGGCACGCATGCCGGTTCCCCTCTCTGAGCCGTTCCCGTTTACGACAAAATACATTCCCTCTCGGACCACGGCGAGATGCTCTTCCGAAAAAGGCAGGGGGCGCGTCCTTATCGGCAAGTCCGCCTTTATGTGAGGAGTTACGATGCGGCCCGTGCCTATGGCCCCCGCGACCATCGCCATCTGGAGGGGAGTCACGAGAAGCATCCCCTGGCCTATCGACATCTGCGCAAGGTCACCGGGATACCAGCGCTCGGAGTATCTGCGCATCTTCCATTCCGCATCCGGCACGGCGCCGGCGGCGTCGACGCTGAAGTCAATGCCAGTCCGCGAGCCAAGCCCAAAGGCGTCGGCGGCGCGAAAGATCGCGTTGGTGCCGATGTCCATGCCGAGATTGCAGAAATAGGGGTTGCAGCTCTTCATGAGGGCCCGCCTCATGTCTATGGAGCCGTGGCCCCATACGCTCACGCACCTAAGCCGCATCTCGCCGAGGGTGAACTCCCCCACGCAGTCATACAGTCCGTCGGCAGGGATGCCTGCGGCGAGAGCGGCGAGTGCAACGATGGGCTTGAAGGTGGAGCCTGGCGCGTAAGACCCGCCGGAGGCCCTGTTCAGCAACGGCTTCGCGGGGTCGCTGGAGAGTCTGTCATAGAGGTCGCTGCCGAGGAACGGGACGAAGTCGTTGGGATTGTAAGTAGGCGCGCTCGCAAACGCAAGGACGTCGCCGGTGCGAGGATTCAAGACGACGCACGCCCCCTTCTGGCCTGAGAGGGCCCGCTCAGCGGCGCGTTGCACATTGAGGTCGAGGGCAAGCCTGAGATCAGGCCCGCGCTTGGCCTCGGCCACCGTCCAGCTGCGGATTGCGAAGCCTCTCGCGTCAACAAGGAGCTTCCGCTCCCCGGGCACCCCGCGCAGGAAGCCGTCGTAATACATCTCGATCCCGGCGCGGCCGCGCATTTCAGGCGAGACGAAGTTGATCTTCTCGTCTCCGGCAACCGCCCCTACGGCGTCGCGCCCGACGTAGCCGAGAAGATGGGCGGCGCACCTGCCTTGGGGATAGACGCGCTCCTCCGACTCCTGGCACGAAAAGCCCTCGAACTCGCTTTCGTGTTCGACGAATTTCGCGAGGGTCGGATAGTCGATGTCGCGCCAGACGGTCAGCGGAATCGCAAGCGACTGCCTTACGTGGCGAGAGATGGCCTTTTCGTCAATGGCGGACTTCCTGCCGATTGCGGCTGCGACGGCGTCTATCCTCCGCTTGATCTCCTCTTCCGTTTCGCGCCATGTCTTCTTCTGGCACTTGACCGCGTCGCATACTATGGAAAACGACTTGCGGTTCCCCGCCAGCACCTCTCCGCGCCTGCCGAGGATGCGGCCGCGCGGACCCGTCGTCTGCAATCGCCTCACGGACTGGCGCGAAGATGCGTAGCTGTAGTCGGCCGACTCCACGACCTGGACGTCGCGGAGCCGCACGGCGAGCACAACGAGCCCAAGCGCGAAGATCGCCGCCGTGATCCAGCACGAAAGGTCGCTGACTATGGAATCATCCCTGTTCATCTAAAGCCGCCTTATGCCTGGCGATCGCCACGACCGCCCACACCACGCACGCCGCGACCAGGCTTAGCGGCACGGCCGTCAGTATCCGGCCGAAGACGCCGCCTCCGAGGTTCGGCATCCACACGGCAAGCCACACCTGGTATGCGGGGCCTGCGATCGCGGTCGCCACGACAGGGTGTCCCGTCCGGCGAACGACAAGCGCCGCGACGAGAAAGAAACTCGCGCTCGCGAAAATCGGAAGATGCGAAAGCGAGTCCTCGAAGCCTCCTGCCGCGACCGAGAATACGACCGCGAGTGCGACGCTCGGGGAAACCGAAAGCGCCAGCGTCGCGGCAAGGAGCATGGGAAACCCGGCTCCAAGGAACTTCGGCAGGATCTCCTCGGCAGCCCCGCAGAAGACAAGGAGCAGCATGGAGAAGGCAATCTGGACGGCACTACTTCGCACGGCGTATGAACACGTCCTCCAGCGCGGAAAAATCGACGGACGGCTGCACCTTCCCGCCGCCGAGGTAGGAGCCTACTTGAAGCCCCGCCGGAAAGACGCCGCCAAGCCCGGTAGTCGTGACGCGGGAGCGCGGCGGGACGTTCACGTCTTCGCCGTCGAAAACGCGAAACTCGAGGAGGTCTTCGCTGCCGCCGACCAGGATCCCCCGCACCTTCGCACGGCGGCCCGTCTCGATCTCGCACGAGACCTTCACGCCGATGTCGGATAAAAGCGACACCTCCGCAGTGTGCGGAGTTACGGACGAGACCCTTCCAACGAGGCCCTCGGGAGCGACGACTACTGCGCCGTCGAGCACTCCGTTGAGAGAGCCCTTCCCGATCCTTATCGTGCGCCGCGCGCCAGCCGCGCCGCCGCCCGAGGAAAGGACTTCCGCGGCAAACCACTCCCCGCGTACGCTTTGCGCATAGCCGAGGGCGCGGCGAAGCCTCGCGTTCTCCTCGTCAGCCCTGACGACGTCCGCGCGCATAAGCGTGAGAAGCGCGGCCTCGCGCCGCAGCCGCGCATTTTCGGCATTCGCCTCGGCGGCCTTGAAAAGCCCGCGCACCCGCGAGACAAACCTGCGCGAAAAGGCGGCCTTCGCCTTTTCGACGGGATAGACCGCCTCGACCGCGGCAGACCTGGCGAAGACGAAGACCAGCGCCAGCAACGTCGCAAACGCAAGGACCGCAAGGGCGCCGGTCGTCCGAATCTTCACGACGCGCGCTTGTTCCTCTCTAAGACGTCAAGCTCGTTCATGACGACGCCGGTTCCCTCCGCCACTGCGGAGAGCGGATCGTCGGCGACGATTACGGGAAGCCCCGTCTGCTCGGCAAGAAGCCTGTCAAGGCCGCGAAGCTGGGAGCTGCCGCCTGAAAGGACGATTCCGCGGTCCACGAGGTCGGCTGCAAGCTCCGGCTCGCAGCGGTCGAGCGTGGCGCGGACGGCATCGACGATGAGAGCGACCGTGTCCTTGAGCGCGTCGCGGATCTCGCTTGACGTAATCGTGAGCGTCTTGGGGAGCCCCGCGACAATGTCGCGCCCCTTTATGGACATCGTCGTCTCCTCGCCGATCGGATAGGCGCTGCCGAGCTGCACCTTGATCTCCTCGGCGGTGCGCTCGCCAATCGTCAGGTTGTAGACGCGCTTGATGTAGCTGATGATCGTCTCGTCCATCGCGTCGCCGCCGGCGGACCGCGCGGAATAGCTGTGGACTATGCCAGCGAGCGAGATGATCGCAACTTCGCACGTTCCGCCGCCGATATCGACTATCATTGAGCCTGCGGGCTCGGAGACGGGGAGCCCCACGCCTATCGCGGCGGCCATAGGCTCCTCGATGAGGAAGACGCTTCCGGCTCCGGCCGCGTGGGCCGCGTCCTCGACCGCCCTCTTCTCGACTTCGGTTATGCCGGAAGGAACCGCTATCACCATCCTCGGCTTGAAGTATTTCGAGTAGAAGCGCCGCGGGCAGACCTTCTCGATGAAGTAGCGCATCATGGCCTCGGTTATGTCGAAGTCGGCGATGACGCCTGACTTCATCGGGCGGATTGCCACGATGTTGCTCGGGGTCCTGCCAAGCATCCTCTTCGCCTCCTCGCCTACGGCAAGGACGCGCTTGGAACCGGCCTGGATGGCGACCACCGAAGGTTCACGAAGCACAATTCCGCGGTCCCTCACGTAAACAAGCGAGTTCGCGGTTCCGAGATCGATACCGATATCGGTAGAAAACAACGTCTTTAGCTTTCCAAACATGGCGTCCTCTTTGTATAGTGAGACAATTTACCGGTATTTTATACTAATATCGCGATTAGGTCAAGTGAAGATCACTTGAAAAATGCCTTGTAGAGGGCTTTCACAGCCGCCTGACGGTCCTGCGAACGTATGGCCAGCATGAACGACACCTCGGAAGAGCCCTGGTTCACCATCGACATGGAAATGCCTGCGGAGGCGAGCGCGAGGCACGCCTTGGCGAGCATTCCCGGCGTGTAACACATCCCCTCGCCGACGACCATGAGCATGGAAAGGTCGCGCTCGACCGTCACGAAGTCGGGATCGAGGGCGGCCTTTATCTCGGCGATAACCTTGCGCTCCTTGTCCTTCGGCAGGTGCTGGTCCTTGACGACGATGCACTGCGAATCGACTCCGGAGGGCATGTGCTCGTAGGAGATGGAGTTGTTTTCGAGGACCTGGAGAAGCTTCCGCCCGAATCCGATCTGGCGGTTCATGAGGTATTTCTCCACCACGATGTTGCAGAAGCCGTCGGCGCTTGCGATTCCGACGACGGTCCCCGGCACAACGCGCCGCGACTGCTGGATCATGGTCCCCGGCGCGGAGGGGTGGTTCGTGTTGCGGATGTTTATCGGTATGCGGGCCTTCACGGCCGGGATGACCGCGTCGTCGTTGAATACGCCGAAGCCAGCATAGGCGAGCTCGCGCATTTCGCGGTAGGTCATGGTCGGGATGCCCTCGCCGCCCTTTACCTCCTCGATTATCCTCGGGTCGCAGGGATAGACGGAATCGACGTCAGTGAAATTCTCGTAGACGTCGGCCCTGACCGCGGCAGCGAGGATGGAGCCGGTTATGTCGCTGCCGCCGCGCGGGAACGTCGCGACCTTGCCGTCCTTCGTGTAGCCGAAGAACCCGGGATAGACGACGATGCCGTCGAAGTTGGAGAACGCGCGCGAAAGCGTGCGGTAGCTTTCGGGATCGAGCTGCGCGTCGCCGAACTCGCCCGTAAGCACCATGCCGGTGTCCTTCGGGGAGGCGTATCTCGCCTTCTTGCCGCGGGCCCCGAACGCCGCCGCGACGAGCTTCGCGTTGTTGTCTTCGCCAGCGGCCTTCATGAGGTCCATGAACTCAGGCTTGGAGAGCGATGGGCACTGGCCGATGCGCCACGCGATGTCCGCCGCGATTTCGTCGACGATGGCGGAGTCCAGGCCCACGCCGTCTGCGATGTCGGCATAGCGGGCCACCACGGCCTTTTCGATCTCCGCGTGCTTTTTCCCATCTAGCACGGCGTTGGCGAGCGAAATCAGGAGGTCGGTCACCTTGGTGTCGCCGTCGTGGCGCTTGCCTGGCGCGGAAACGACGACTATGCGCCTGGCGGGATCCGCCAGCACGATGTCCATTACCTTGTTGAGCTGCTCCGCGTCAGCGAGAGACGAGCCGCCGAATTTACAGACTTTCATCCTTCTTTTTCCCTGTTCTTCTTGTTCTTCCTGACTTTCGTCCCGGGAGCGTATTTTGGCTCCGCAAGGCGCTCCCAGCGCGGACGATACACCGTAAGGCCGGAATACTCCGCCATGCTTTCGTAGATGCCGAATCCAAAATATCCCGGCCGCCCCTTCGGCTGGTTCTTGTCCGGGAAATACGTCACGAGACGCCCGTCTACGACTATGAAGTTCACGCCTCCGATCGTGCCGGAGACGACATGGTATTTCCTGCCGGGCTTCGTCTTGAACGACGGCGCAATCGAGGCAACGGCATAGTCCGGAAGCTTCTCGATGCCAGCGGAATCAGACCACCAGCCGCCGAGGCAGCCAAGGTAGCCCGCGCCCCACGGCTTCGCCTTGAAGTCGACGTTCCAGAACCATACGATGTCGTGGTAGGAAGGCGGCACTATCTTCGCGTCGAACTCCATGACGACATCGCCGGAGACTGGTTTTTTGAAAAATATCTGGCCGTGGGTCGGCTCGTCAGGGCTGCCGCCTACGATCCTCTTCTTGAAGACCTTCCACTTCGGAGAGCCACAGACTCTCGTCCAGTCCGACGGGTCGAACGAGTCGAACTTGTAGAGGACTTCGCTGGCGTCGAGGTCGAGACGCCTGCAGAGGATATCGAAGACCTTGCGCATTCCGTCAGCGGCAGAGCCTGAGCTGCTGGTCGCAGAAAGTGCGGACATACCCGTCGTCGGTCGCCGCACGGGCACGCTCGAGGGCGGCAACCCACCTCTTGCGGCAGGCGGGCGCCTTCGGGCACTTGGGGCACATCACGAGCTGCGTCACCGCCGCGATCTGCGTAAGCGCGACGGGGTCGCCGTCGTAGGCAGTCCCGATCTTGGCAAGCAGGGCGTCAGCGGCTTCGTCGGAAGCGACAAACGCCGCGAGAGTCGATTTCTTCGTCGCCTCCGCGACGAGCTTCGGATTGCGCTGCTGCCATTCATAGGCCATCTCGTAGCCGTCGTAGTGCTTCATCGCCGATTCATACGTCGCAAACGCCGTGGCCTCCGACGGCGCGAGCTCGCCGGATTTCTGCGTGGCGCAGCCCGCGACAAGGGCGACGAGGGCGAGCGACGCAAGATGCGACACACGAACAAGTTTTTCCTTTGCAATCATTTTTAAACTCCTTTCACATTGCAGCTGCGCTTACGACTCTGCGTCTCTGCGCCTCTGCGTTAAAACTCAGCCGAACATTTCCTTGCGCCAGGGCTGGCGCATCATGTCTTCCTGGTACAGGAGGCGCTCCGCCGCCTCGTCGTTCTTCGCGTGAAGGGTGACGGGGTCGAACTCGAAGCCGCGCCCGAGGCGCCATGCGACGATGGCGAGGTTGAACATCGTGGACGAGCGGAAGCCGTTCGACTCGTTGAGCGCAAACGTCTTGCGGCGCAGGCAGCTGTCGATGAAGTCGGTCTGCTGAGGCGCGGGCTTCGGAAGCTCCGCGAGTGTCTTCAACACCTTCTCCTCGCTCCACCAGCCGTTGGCGTCCTTGATGCGGAGCGTCTTGCCGCCCTTCGCCTTCTTGTAGACGCAAAGCCCGTTGGAACCCCTGAGAAGAGGCTCGTCGCGAAGCGAAACGTCGCCATCGAGAATCACCTCAGTCCCGTCGGCGTAGGTGAGGGTGAAGCGGTCGAAGCTGCCGACAGACTCCGGATGCTGCTTGAGGCCCTTGTATTCGATCTTGACCGGGCTTGTCTCATCCTTGCAGAGGAGATACTGCAGCGGGTCGAGGTAGTGCTGCGCCATGTCGCCGAGCCCGCCGGAATCGTAGTCCCAGTAGCCGCGGAAAGAGGTGCCGAAGCGATGGTCGGTGTAGGGCTTCCACGGCGCGGGGCCGAGCCACATGTCCCAGTCAAGGCCCTCGGGGACGACCTGCGCCCTGTCCTGCACGCGGCCGGACCAGCCGAACTTCCACGAGAAGCCCTGCCCTTCGCCGAACACGCACTTGAGCGGCCCCTTGCCGAGGAGGCCGTTTTCGACAATCTGGCGGATTGGCTCGACGGTCGTGCCGAAGCCGTAGAACGTGTCCTTGAACCTGAACCACGTGTTGAGGCGGAACATGCGCTTCTCGGCCTCGATCACCTCCTTGACGCGCTTGCCCTCGCCGACCGTGCGGGTCATGGGCTTTTCGCACCAAATGTCCTTGCCGGCCTTGGCGGCCATCACGCTCTGCACGCCGTGCCAGTGCGGAGGCGTGCAGATATGGACGATGTCGACGCTAGGGTCGTTGATGAGCTCGATGAAGTTCTTGTACCCCTTTATCTTGCCCCAGCCAGCCTCCTCGGCGGCGGCAAGGCCCGCGGCGACGCGAGGCGCGTAGCAGTCGGTAAGCCCGACGAGCCTCGACCCCTTGAAAGGCAGGTGGTTCGCGCTATGCGCTATGCAGCCAAAGCCGATGAGGGCTCTGGTGAGCTGATTCGACGGGGCCATAGCGCCCCAAAGAACCTTGGCAGGCACTATGTTGAATGCACCGAGAGCCGCAGCTCCCTTGAAGAATTCTCTGCGTGTAGTTTTCATCATAAGGGCGAATTATACCAAAAAAACTAAACAAATGCGACCGTCCGACGACAATATCTTCGTCATTGGGCTTCGCTCAAATAGGCTACTTCTTAGTGCCTTGCACCCGCCCCTGCGCGTCGCGGTAGGTGGTCTTGCCGTTGCGGTCGGTCGTGGCGGTTCCCTGGACTCGCCCCTGCGCATCGCGCCAGGTGGTCTTGCCATTTCGATCGGTCGTCACCGTCCCCTGAACACGCCCTTGCGCATCGCGATAGGTCGTCTTGCCATTGCGATCCGTTGTCTGGGTCGCCTGCACCCTTCCTATCGAATCGCGATAGGTCGTTTTCCCGTTGCGGTCGGTCGTAACCGTGCCCTGGACGCGCCCCATTGAGTCTCGATACGTCGTTTTCCCGTTGCGGTCGGTCGTAACCGTGCCCTGTATCCGCCCCTGCGCGTCGCGATATGTGGTTTTAGTGTCGGCTTGGCAAACAGTAACCGAAGCTGACATCGCCGCTGCCAGGATTGTCGTTGTAATCACTTTCATGTACGTCTCCTTTCTAGGTGCAAACAAACATGCATCTATGATAGGCAACCATGTACAGGAAATCTGACAAGACGATGGTAGAAAAGAATGAACACATCAATTAGCGCAAATGAGTGTGCATGGTGGTCCACTGCCTAAACTTGATGGGAAGCCACCAAGAATATATGCCGAGGGTCACGATGCACAACAACAACCACTTGATATAATTGCCGAACAGCTGGCCGCCCGTACCATCAAACACCATCTGCTTTCCGTCGATGACTGTATGGGTCACCACCCAGTTCTGCCATATGCAGATTGCCCAAGGAAGGGCAATCCCGAGGGTACAGCAAATGAGAATCATCATGATGACGAAGGTTCCCATCATCCCCAACAGCCCGCCCGTGAATCTTGATTCGTTCATTGCTTTTCCTTTTTTGTTTTGCCTCATTGTTAAGCATCAACACCTTTTGAGGCAAAAAGTGCCGACGTTAGTCCCTTCAGGGAGAAATCATCGAAATGGGATGCCCTTGGCATTTTTTGAGACCATGATAATCTCAACCACCGCCCATATCGATGAAATCCAACCTAAAAGGCCAAACGACAAAACCGTGATCAAGAGCTGGATGACACCTCTCACGACATATCCTGCATAGAAATTATGCACGCCAATACAACCCAGAAAGAGACCAAACAGGACATAGGCCACTCTGCTCTGTTGATCTGCAGGGAGTGGTTGCGCAGACAACTTCTCCATGGATGTTGAAACAGGCACGGCAGACATCTGTTGCAAGGCCTGTCGCGACTCGTCTATCGGCTGGAAAGACACCGCTGCCCCGCAACTCGGACAGCGCATTACGCCGTTTGGCACTGGATTGTCGCAGTATTCACATTTCATAGTTTTACCTCCAAGTCACCTTTGCGCGTTCGATTTTCTGTGTAGGTTCGTCGTGTTTTGACTGTTCCTCTATATGATGTTCCACCATGCGGAAAAACAGGTGTGCCATGACGAATACAGCGAAACCTACAACATGAAGAAGAATATAGAATTTGTCGTCGATCCCTGTGAGTAGCGTCGCTAAAAGGGCAAAGACGAAATAGGCGGCGTTAAGCCCCCAAACGCCTATCGACATCGGCAGAACGGAATCGGCTTTTGCAATCTGCTGAACCCAGAATGCGCCGAAAAGGATTTCCGAAAAGCCAAGAGCGGAAAAGCCAAGCCAGAACTTCCAT
>JBGUVV010000187.1:0-7689 GCA_045220525.1 Kiritimatiellia bacterium | reverse complement strand
TCACGAGGTTTTGGACAAGATGACGGAGAGCGTCCTCGCCTCGATATCTACGGACGAGGTGCGTTCGCGCAAGGATGGCGTTCCGCCGCCTTTCGTGTATGACGTATCACAGAACGACGGTGAGCAGTTCTGCGAATGCGAGAATTGCCTTGCCATCAGACGGCGGAAGGGCGATTCAGGCTACGTCCTTGACTTCGTGAACTCCGTTGCCTCCAATGTTGGCAAGTTCCATCCCGGAATACTCATAAGGACGTTTGCGTATCTCAACACGGAGGCGCCTCCGAAGTCACCGGTCTTTCCTTCGGAGAACGTAATCGTAAGGCTGTGCGATACGAAGTCGAACATTGCGGCTCCCTATTATTCAGACGACAACATGTATTTTAGGACGCTCGTCGAAAAGTGGGGTCGCATTGCAAGGCGGCTTGATGTCTGGGATTATTCTATCACCTACACCACGGGGCTCACAGGATTGCCGTTTGCCAGCGAGTCGTTTTGCGCCGATGCGCTGCGCCATTCGCTTTCAAATAGGGTGGAACGGTATTTCTTCGAGCACGAAGCCCCGCACATGGCGGACATGTGGGAGCTAAAGCGCTTTGTCGAGGCGAAGCTCCTTGAAAATCCGATGCTTGACAACGTATCCCTGGTGAACAGGTTCTGCAGCGAATACTACGGGGCGGCGGCTCCGATGGTTCTCGAGTACCGCCGCAAGCTGAATCTCGCACGCGAGAGGCGCGGCGGACGCATCGAGTGGTTCCCGCAGTCGATCCGCGACTGGGATTTCATCCATGGCGACGACATCGACGATTGGCAGTCGCTTTTCGACGAGGCGGAAAACGCTGTTGCAGGCGACGGCGTTCTCTTCGCCCGAGTTCGTCAGGCGCGGCAGAGCCTCGACAGGCTTGTAAGCCTTCGCCAGATAAAACTTGGTATCGGCGCAGGTCCAGAAGTCGAGGCTGCAAGGGCACGGCTTCGCGATACTTGGCGCACCAGGCTTGAGAGCCATCGCGACCTTTCGCCGAACGTAGTCAGGGATCTTCTCGAGACGGCGTGCGGAGTGCCTTTGCCGCAGCAGTTCAAAGGAAGGAGCGTGCAAGTATTCACGTCGAGCTTCCTGCGCGGGAACAGCAAGGTAATCTCGCAGGTCGACGACCCCGAGAGCTCTTTCGGAAGGTCGAAGCGGCTCGACGCCTCTCAAGGCGGGAACTATGCGTTGCCTTTCGCATGCGGGCTCTACGATTGCGAGAAGCGCAAGACGCTCTGCGAACGCTCGTTCGCGTCTGTTGGCTGGAAGGGCTACAAGTGGATAAAGATCGGCACGGCCACCATCCCTCTTATGTCCTACGTCTGGTTCACGCGCTCGTGGAATCTGCAGCTTGACCTCAAGCGCAGTTCGGAACTTGCAGGAAGGACGTTCGACATCTGGGCGTCGGTGAAGTTTACGGGGCCGTTGTTCCAGAAGGGAGACGCCGGTCGTAGCTACATATGGATCGATGGTGTGATTCTGGATGAACTTGGCAAAGAAGGAGATCGGAAATGAAGTCTCTTGTTCAAGTCGTGATCGTATGTGTGTGCGGCGCTGTCGTGGCGATATCAGCCGCCGCAGAACAGGCCGCAGACGAGAACAGCGAAGCGGCAGTGGTCTTTGACGGCAAGAAACCGGCAGAGATGAAGGGCGGAACGTGGAAGGTCGTATATTCTTCTGCCGAAGGGCCTGAGGGGCGTGCGCTCGAGGTCTTGACGGAACGCTATGGGGCTTCTTTCCTCAGGGAAGGCCATACGACTACGGCATTGGTGCTGCCGCTTGAAAAGGACGGCGGCGAACCGGTGAAGGGCAAGCGCGACATGTTTGTCATGGGCCGTCTGTCCGAGAATGCGACGCTTCGGAGGTTTCTGAAGGATGGCGACGTCCCGAAGGACGGCTATCTGATCCAGACGTTCTACAGGGAGGGGCGCAACTGGGTCTTGCTGGCGGGCGACACGCCGGAAGCAGTCCTGTGGGCGGTGTTCGATTTCCTCGATGTAACGGGGCGCGATATCGAGCGAAAGTGCGTGGGGCCTCATCAGCGCTATGGGCTGTCGCTCTTTCGCGTTGGCAGACTGCCTGACTTTACGTTCCGCACTGCGCCGGAGACGCCTGTTCGCAGCGTCTTTTCCTGGGGGCATGTCGTCGATGACTTGCGAAACACCTTCCGTGCGCTTGCAAGGGCCCGCTTCAACCGTGTTATCCTCTGGAACGACCAGTTTGTCGTGAACCACGAGGAAGTCGTCCGCGAGGCCCACAGCTGGGGCATCAAGGTCTATTGGGGTTTCTCCTGGGGCTGGACTCTCAGCGGCACAAAGGACGGACATGTTGACCTTGACGCATTGGCCGACGAGATACTGGCCGAATGGCGGGCGAAGTGGAAGCCGATGGGCGGCGACGGCATCTACTTCCAGAGCTTCACCGAGACGGCGAACGCGACAATCGGAGGAAAGCCCATTCCCGAGGCCGTCGTCGCCCTTGTAAACGGAGTCGCCGCCCGCATTCGTGTCGAATCCCCGGGGACGGACATGGTCTTTGGGCTCCATTCAAATTCGATGCGTCGCGAAGGCGCGGCGGCAGCCATCGCCAAGACGGATCCGTCTTTGGAGATCCTCTGGGAAAACTGCGGGGGGTTCCCCTATTGGGAGGCGGACGGCGTCCGCTCGGACGCGAACATCCAGTTCACTGACGAAATCCTGGCGCTGACGCCGCGTGTCGGGCTCGTGTGGAAGGCACAGCTGCGAATGGACTGGAGGAACTATGTCGCGCCGGCGGGGCCTTTTCTGCTGGGCCATGCTGGCGACAAGGTGCTCTCGCGCGACCAGGCCGTCGCAAGGCCAAAGACAGTGTCGTTTGACGAGGACTGGGCGGTGAATGGCCGGCAGGCCTACGACCTCGTGCGACATGTGCGGGCGGGTGCGCATCCTCCTGTCGAGTTCAACGCCGTTGCGGAATACAATCCGCCTTATGCCTATTCGACGCTTGTCCAGGCGGAGCTTTTCTGGGGGGCGTCTGATTCCTGGGATGAAGTCTCCAGGCGCGCGCGGCTTAGGACGTATCAGGAGTGAGCATGAAAAAAGTCGCGTTCCTCTCTTTTGTCGCCGCCCTTGGGGGCATACTCTTCGGCTACGATACGGCTGTCGTTTCCGGAACGACGGTGGCTGTGGCGGAGCGCTTCGGCCTCGACGCGATTGCGAAGGGCTGGTACGTCGGCTGTGCGCTTGTGGGGTCCATATGCGGGGTCGCAGTCGCCGGATGGCTTAGCGACAGGTTTGGTCGCAAGCCGACGATGCTTTTTTCATCCGTCCTTTTCAGCGTGTCGGCCATCGGCTGTGCGATCTGCATCGGTTTTGCAGATCTCGTCGCCTACCGGATCGTCGGCGGAGTGGGCATAGGCATCGTCTCGATCGTCTCCCCGGTTTACATCTCCGAAATATCCCCGCCCAAGACGCGCGGCACGCTCGTGGCCCTCTACCAGTTCGCGATCACGCTTGGGTTCGTCCTCGCGTATCTCGTCAACTACCTGCTTCTCGTCAATCTGCATGTTGACGATCTCTGGCGCGTGATGCTTGGCGCAGAGGCCGTCATAACGCTCTTTTTCTTTGCGGTGATCTTCTTCATAACGGAAAGTCCCCGCTGGCTTGCATCGCGGACGGCCGCCGGGACGCAAAGGCGTCGCATCCCCTGGGAGGAGCTTTTGAAACCTGGCATCTTGAAGGCGATTCTGGTTGGCTGCGCAATTGCAGTCCTCGGGCAGTTCATGGGCGTAAACGCCGTTCTCTACTACGGTCCTGAGATATTCGCCAGGGCGGGATTCGCAGCGCAGGATTCGTCTCTCTCTACGGTCCTCGTCGGCGTCGTCAACATGGCTTCCACGATTCTGGCCGTGTTTCTGGTGGATCGCATCGGGCGCAAGGCGCTTGTCTATTCCGGTGTATCCCTGATGATTGCCTGTCTTGTCGCGATAGGCGTTTTCTTCCGCGTTCAGGTCTCCGGCGTTGCGTTCGTCGGTGTGTTCCTCGCCTACATCTTCGCCCAGGCCGTCTCGATAAGCGCGGTCGTGTTCGTGCTGCTGTCGGAAATGTATCCTGACAAGGTGCGGGGAGTCGCCATGTCCGTCGCGGGTTTCGCGCTTTGGGTCGGGACATACCTCATCGGGCAGTTCACGCCATGGGCTCTCTCGGTCCTTGGCCCGTCGGGCACGTTCTTCTTCTTTGCGGCGATGTGCCTGCCTTATCTTTTTGTAATGTGGCGTCTTGTCCCAGATACTACCGGCAAGTCGCTGGACGAAATAGAAGCTTATTGGACGAGGAAGCAAAAATGAAGAATGCAATCTTTCTAGTGCTGTGCGCTGTCGCGGCGGTGCTTTGCGCGGACGACGAACTTAGGGCCTTCGAGCGCAAGATCGGCGTTTCTGGCGGCGACGTGTGGGCGGGGATCCCGCGCCATCCCGCCGTTGTCAATCCGCCGGTCAGGGCCGAGGGGACGAAGTACATCTCGCTTGCGGGCGAATGGGAGCTCATCCAGCGTCCGCACGGCGCAGTGGCCGGGCGGTCTCTCCAGGAGATACAGTACGGCATTCGCTGGGGCGGGCAGCGCAACAAATGGTATGCAAGATCCGGCACCGATACCGTCCACCGTGTCACCGTTCCCGGCTGTTGGGAGGCGAGCGGCATTGGCGAGCCAGGGAAAGGAGTTCCGCATCTCTGCACCGATTCCACCGAGCAGGAGTTGCGCCATTTCTATGCGGGGGCGTGCTGGTATAGGAAAGACGTTAAGATCCCTGCGGATTGGATGGGGAGCCGCCTCTGGCTCAAGGTCGGCAACATACGCTCTCGTGGCTGGTGCTACGTAAACGGACATGCTGTGTCGCTCTTTGACGCCGGCGTCGGTGCATGGAAGTGGGAGATCACGGATTTCGTGAAGCCTGGCGAGACTGCGCTTGTGATGATCTGCGCAGACAACGCCGTCGCTGCGCGCGGTGGCATTGCGACCAGCAAGAATCGCTGGGGCGGAATCGTCCGCGACATCGAGATCGAGGCTACTCCTACGACATTCATCGACGACGCGTGGGTGCGCGGCGATTTTGACGGGCGATGCGCCGAAGCGCACGTAGCCGTCGCCGTTGGCGACGGCGAAGAATTGAAAGTTGAAAGTGTAGAGTGTAGAATGAAGGAGTGGTCGCTGCGCGTTACAGTCGACAGCACGGTTAAGAACTTTGCGTTGGAACCAGATATCGCATCCGCAAACTCTACACTCTCAACTCTACACTTTAAACTTGTTGTTCCGCTCGCGGAACTGCGCCCCTGGTCACCCGCGCATCCTAACCTCTACACGGCGCGAGTCGACCTCGTTGCGGCGGATGGGAAGGTGATCCACTCTCGGCTTGAGCGATTCGGCGTGAGGAAGCTCGAGGTGCGCGGCAAGGACTTCTACCTGAACGGCAAGCCGTTCTATGTCCGAGGATGCGGCGACAACTACGTATATCCCGCGACTGGCGTCTCGCCTGCTGACAAGGATTTCCACCTTGCGCACCTCAAGATCCTGAAGGCTGCCGGTTTCAACTACGTTCGCATGCATACCCACTACGAACAGCCGGAGTATTTTGACGCGGCGGACGAGGCGGGCGTCCTTCTCGCGCCGGAGCTTGCCTACTACGCGGACGAGCCAAACGACCACTTCGACTACGACCCGCTCCGCGACGCATACGACGCCTTCGTCGCCCTGCGCAGGAATGTCTCCTACGCCGTGCGCGGCGTTGGCAACGAGGGGACGCTGGGCCCCGAGGCCGGTCGACTCATATACCGTTTCCACAAGGAGCTCGACCCGGGGAGCCTCGCGATAGAGCAGGATGGCGGGAGCTACCTGCGTCCCGACTGGGGGCGCGGCACGAGCGATTTTGCGAGCGGCCCGCTCACGAGCTGGCGGCGCGGCGCGATAGACCCGCCTGTGCCGTTCGTCGCGCACGAATACCTGAATATCGCGGCGAAGGCGGACTGCCGCGACGAGGTGAAGTGGAGCGGCGTCCTCGCGCCGCCGATGACGCGCTCGCAGCGCCGTGCGCACCTTGCCAAGGCTGGACTTTCCGACGATTGGCTCGACCGCCTGCAAGACGCCCAGCACGCGCTTCAGAAATACTGGCAGAAGAACGGCGTCGAGGCGGCACGTGCCGATCCGTTCTGCGACGGATACATCTTCTGGACGATTGTCGATTCCACAGTTTTCAACACTGCCTCTGGAGTCTACACGGCTCAGGGAATGTTCTCGCCTTTCTGGCAGCCGAAGCGCTGCGGCACGACTGTAGAAGAGGCGGCGGTCTACAATTCGCCGTCGTGCCTCCTAATCGACAACGACGGGCCTGCGGACCGCCGGGGCGAGCCGTATGACGACGGGCTTGTCTATTGCTCGTTTGGCGTTGGAGTGCGCGAGGCGACGAACAGGGTGTATGCCGCAGGAGAGGAAATACCGCTCGACTTCATGCTCTCTCACTACGACGAGGACCTTGAAATCGGCGGCGGCGTTTTGACGTGGCGCTTCACCACTACAGACGGTGCGACGCTTGTATCTGGCGAGAAGCCTGTCGGCGCACAGTCTCGGGGGCCGATGCGCATACTTGCGCGAGAGCGCATCCGCGTGCCGGACGTTGCGAAGCCGGTTAAGGCGACGCTTCGTGTCGCGTTCGCAGGGCTTTCCAATTCGTGGGATTTCTGGTTCTTCCCGAAGGTGGAAAAGTCTTGTGATCCAGACGGCGTCGTCATTGCCGATTACGGCTCGGAGGAAGCCGAGGAGGCGCGGCGCAAGGGAAAGAACCTGCTCGTCGTCGGCAACCGCTCCGACACGGCCAATTTCACGATGGGCTGGTGGTGGCTCGGCAAGCAGGTTGGAACGGCGGTGATGCCTCATGCCTGCCTTGGCGACTTCCCTTACGAACCGTTCCTCACGCCTCTTCTCTTCCGCGTCATCAAGGAGGGCGAGGCGCTTCCAGTGGCTGGCTACGACGAAAAAGACTACGTGATAGTCGGAGAGGGGCTTAAGGACGCGTATCTCTACTTGGCGGCGAAGGTACGTCCCGACGGCGGTCGCGAGGTCTATGTCTCCGGCCTGGACATCTCAGGGACGACGCCCGAAAGCGCGTCGCTTCGCGCGAACCTGCTGCGCTGGCTCGCTGGCGCGTGCCGACGGTCATGCCACGTTGGAGTCGACGTCCATCGTCTTGACGCACCGATTGTTCCCAACTCGGAGCGTTCTCTCCGACACGCCTGAGGGAACAGCCTTGCTGGACGGAGTTCTGGATCGTTTGCAAGAAGAAGAATAGGCACATGGGCGATTCGAACAGGGTAAAGGGCCGGGGACTCGTCATTGCGACGATGTTCATGCTCTTTTCCATGATTCAGTTTCTCTTGAACTTCGCCGGATCGATGGGCGTCGTGCTGCAGAACCAGTTCGGCGTGTCGAACGCGCTGGCGCAGTTCGGCTCTGCGGCCCTTTTCCTCGCGTTCCTCTTCCTGGGACTTCCGGGCGGCGTCATCCTGCGGCGCAGGGGGTACAGGGCCACGGCGCTTGTAGCCACGCTCTTCGCCTGCGCTGCGTTTGCCGTGCAGATCGTCTCGGGATATGCCGAGTCGTTTTCGGTGTATGTCCTGGGGGCGTTTCTTTCCGGAGGGGCG
>JBGUVV010000186.1:0-6357 GCA_045220525.1 Kiritimatiellia bacterium | reverse complement strand
ATCGTACTTATCGTGCGCAAGACGGCTCCTGCGTATGCGCTTGTTGCGGGCGCGCTCATAGGCGGGCTCGTCGGTGGAGGCGGGCTTGTGGACACGGTCGGCGCGATGATATCCGGTGCGCAGTCGATGATGCCGAGCGTCCTTCGCATACTTACCTCAGGCGTGCTCGCTGGCGCGCTCGTCAAGACGGGCAGCGCGGAGAAGCTCGCCGATGCAATCGTCCGCGCGATCGGCTCCCGCTTCGCCCTCGCGGCGATTGCACTTGCGACGATGATCGTTACGGCGGTTGGCGTATTTGTGGACATTGCCGTGATAACTGTCGCCCCTGTCGCTCTTGCGGTGGGCCGCAGGGCTGCTCTGCCCGTGTCCGCGCTGCTTGTCGCCATGGTAGGCGGCGGCAAGGCCGGCAACGTAATCTCGCCAAACCCGAACACGATAGCCGTCGCAGACGCCTTTCATCTTGAACTTACCGATCTCATGGCAAAGAACATACTGCCGGCTCTCTGCGCGCTTGTCGTTGCGGCGCTCGTCTCGGCTTGGGTGGCGCGGCGCGAGCGCGGCTCGGCGGCTCACTTGGGCGACGAGTCCGACGACCGTACTGCCGACGGAGGGCGGCCATGCCTCGTAGCCGCGTTGGCGGGCCCGGTCGCAGTCGTTGCAATCCTCGCGCTCAGGCCGGTGTGCGGCTTTGCGGTCGATCCGCTCGTTGCGCTTCCGGCTGGCGGGCTCGTCTCGATCCTTGCGTGCGGGGCGTGGCGCAAGACTGCCGCGTATTGCGAATACGGGCTTTCCAAGGTAATAGGCGTTTCGATCCTGCTTATCGGCACCGGCGCGGTGGCGGGCATAATCAAGAACTCGGGGCTCAATTCCGACATGATTGCGCTCCTGGCCGCGTGCAAGCTCCCTGCGTTCGCGCTCGCCCCGCTCTCGGGCGTGCTCCTTTCCGGCGCGACTGCGTCGACGACGGCAGGAGTCACGATAGCGGCCCAGACGTTTTCCGGAGCGCTGGCCGAAGCAGGGGTTCCGGCGCTTTCTGCCGCCGCCATGCTTCACGCAGGGGGCACGATGTTCGATGCGCTCCCGCATGGAAGCTTCTTCCACGCAACGGCCGGCGCAGTGGGCATCGGCGTAAAGGAGCGGCTGAGGCTTTTCCCCTACGGAACCCTTGTAGGCCTTACTACTACTTTGTCCGCAACTGCAATGTACTTGATTGGGCTGTGACACCGTTGATTTGACATTGCTCTGCAATATTTGATAAAATACGCGCCAATCTGCGGCTGTCTCAGGAAGTTATCCCTGCCGCGGGGACTCTCGAGTGAGAGATTTTCCCGCATTAGGATCGACCTCCCGGCTTGCGGAACCAACAATACGAAAGACAAGACTCAATGAAAATCGACAAGTCCGCCATCGCCAACGAATACCAGCGCCACGACCGTGACACAGGCTCCAGCGAAGTTCAGATCGCGATCCTCACGAAGGAGATCGCCGCGCTTACCGAGCACCTGAAGGCGAACAAGAAGGACCACTCCAGCCGCTACGGGCTTCTCCGCAAGGTGCAGAACCGCCGCAAGCTGCTGGACTATCTCAAGCGCACCGATGCCGCGAAGTACGCCGACCTCATCAAGAAGCTCGGCATCAGGCGCTGAAACCACAGAAGAAAAGTCTAAGGAAAAAGAAAGACAATGGAAGGCACAAAGAAATTCCAGGTCGAGATCGCGGGGGTGCCCCTCGTCATCGAGACCGGGCTCCTGGCGCAGCAGGCGGCGGGGGCGGTCACCGTATCGTACGGCGACACGACCGTCTTCACGGCGGTCACCAACACCGACACTCCGAGGGAGGGCATCGACTTCTTCCCGCTCCAGTGCGAATACCGCGAGAAGTTCTACGCGGCCGGCAAGTTCCCCGGCGGCTTCTTCAAGAGGGAGGCGCGTCCTACCTCCAAGGAGATCCTGACGGCGCGCATGTGCGACCGCCCGATCCGTCCGCTCTTCCCCGACGGATACTACAATGACGTCCAGGTCAATTCCACGCTCATCCAGTCGGATGGAACGCGCGAGGCCGACTTCCTCGCCGTCAACGCATCGTCCGCCGCGCTCCACATATCCGAGATCCCGTTCATGGGCCCGATCGGATGCGTGCGCATCGGCCGCATCGACGGCGAGTGGGTGATCAACCCCACCCACGAGCAGAAGGCCAAGAGCGACATCGACCTCCTCTACGCAGGCATCCGCGGCAAGTTCCTGATGATGGAAGGCTCCGCCTCCGAAATCACCGACGAGGACTTCATCGCCGCGCTCAAGCGCGCCCATGAGGAAGTCGAGAAGATCATCGACCTCCAGATCGAGATGCGTCGCGCCCTCGGCAAGCCCGACAAGGAGATCAAGGACGTCCCGCAGCCTGCCGACAAGATGGACTTCATGCGCAAGGAGGGGGGCGAGGCCCTCGCCGCCGCGCTCCTCATCAAGGGCAAGCTCGAGCGCCAGGGCAAGGTCTCCGCGATCAAGGAGGACCTCCTCAAGAAGGTCGCCGAGAAGTGGCCCGAGGTCGACGCAGTCGGCTTCGTCCATCTCTTCGACGCCCTCGAGATCGAGACCGTCCGCAAGAACGTCCTCGTCCACGGCAAGCGCATCGACGGGCGCGCCCAGCACGAGATTCGTCCGCTCTCTGCGCAGGTCGGGGTTCTCCCCAGGCTGCACGGCTCGGCGATCTTCTCGCGCGGCGAGACGCAGTCGTTCGCGTCTGTGACGCTCGGCACGAAGAAGGACGCGCAGGATCTCGACTCCGTCACCGGAGGCGACGCTTCCAAGCGCTTCATGCTCCACTACAACTTCCCGCCCTACTGCACGGGCGAGGTCGGGCGCCTCGGCTCCACCGGCCGCCGCGAAATCGGCCACGGCGCCCTTGCGGAGCGCTCTATCGCCGAGGTCCTTCCGGACGATTTCCCGTATTCGATACGCGTGGTCTCCGAGATCATGGGCTCCAACGGCTCGTCGTCGATGGCGTCGATCTGCAACGGGTGCCTCGCCCTCATGGACGCGGGCGTTCCCCTGAAGCGCACGGTCGCCGGCATCTCTATCGGCCTTTTCACCAATGAAGACCAGAGCCAGAAGGTGCTCGTCACCGACATCCTCGGCGCCGAGGACCACTGCGGCGACATGGACTTCAAGGTCGGCGGAACCCGCAAGGGCATCACCGGCTTCCAGGTCGACCTCAAGCTCCGCGGCCTCACGTGGGACCTCGTCGAGGGCGCCGTCAAGGCCGCCCACGACGCGAGGCTCAAGATCATCGACTTCATGGAGACCGTGATCCCCGCCCCGCGCGCAGAGCTCAACAAGTATGCGCCACGGATCGAGGAGATGCAGATTCCCGTCGACAAGATCGGCGCGCTCATCGGGCCCGGCGGCTCGAACATCCGCGCAATCGTCGAGAAGACGGGCGCCCAGATCGACATCGACGACGACGGCAAGGTCTCGATATTCGCGACCTCGAAGGAGTCGATGGAGTCCGCCAAGCGTGAGGTCGGCGCCGTGACCGCTGTCGCGGAGCCCGGAAAGATCTACGAGGGCAAGGTGACCGGCATCAAGGACTTCGGCGCGTTCGTCGAGATTCTCCCGGGGATGGACGGCCTCTGCCACATCTCCGAGTTCTCCGACAAGTTCCTCAAGTCCATGGAAGGCGTCTGCAAGGTCGGCGACATCATAAAGGTCAAGTGCCTCGATGTCGACGAGCGCGGTCGCATCAAGCTTTCGCGCAAGGCCGCGATGGCGGAGCTCGACGCCCGCCAGCAGGAATCCGGCAACTGAGAAGGGAGCGCTCCTATGAACACAGAACTGCTCAAGAAGGCCCACGAGAGGATTCCCTCCGTGCCTGTTCTCGTGAATCTCGTCTCGAAGCGCGAGCGCGAGCTCGTGAACGGAGCGAAGCCCCTCATCAGGCCGGCGACTCTCGATACCGACAAGTGCGACATCGCGCTTCAGGAAATCGCCGAGGGCAAGCTGATCGCCGAGGTTGACTTCGACGCCATAGCCAAGGCGGAGGAGGCGAAGACGAAGTGGAACGCGAAGTTCTCCAACGTCAATTCGCTTTACGCCGATTAAGGGGTGGCCGGAGACAGAAAATTCAACCCTACGCTGGCTGAGAACCGAAAGGCTCGCCACGACTATGCCGTGCTCGACACAATCGAGTGCGGCATGGTTCTTTCCGGGACGGAGGTGAAGTCGGCGCGGAGAGGGGGGATATCCCTCTCCGGCAGCTACGCCGCCGTTCTCGGCGGCGAGCTCTGGCTTGTCGGGGCGGACATCGCTGGGTACGAGTTCGGCAACAGGTTCAACCACGACCCGAAGCGCAACCGCAAGCTGCTCGTGCACTCGAAGGAAGTGGCGTCGCTCAAGATGAAGAGCGAGGCGAAGGGGCTTACGCTCGTGCCGCTCAAGGTCTTCCTGAAGCACGGCCGGATAAAGCTCGATCTCGGCATCTGCCGCGGAAAGGCCTTGCACGACAAGCGCGAGGCCCTGAAGAAGAAGGCGCTTCGCCGCGATGCCGAAATTTCCGGTTGATTTTTCACGGCATTAAGTGATATAATTGTCAACATGACAATAAAAAAGCCAATGAAGGCTCCTTCTGGTGAGGAGACCCCGTCTGCTCCAGCCGCGCAGGCTTCTGGTGCCACGATTGCAGACCGTTTCAAGCTTGACCTCAACGACGCTCCGGCCAAGCCGCAGACGACCAAGGCGACTACCGCGGCGGTTATCGCCGGGCTCATTGCGCTAGTGGTGGCGGGATTGCTCGCCTACATGCTCTGGCAGCATTGGGAATACCTGATGCCGGCCTGAAGCGATGCTGGGCGTGTTGAAAGACGTGATGAAGTCGCCGCGCGCCCGCGCGGCGGTTCGCCTTGCGCTGGACGAGGACCTCGCCAGCGCCGAGAAGTCGGTGCGCGAGCCATGGTGCGACGCGACATCGCTCGCGCTCGTGGACCCGAAGGCCGTGGCGGACGGAGAGATATACGCGAAGGGCAGCGGCTGCGTCGTGTCGGGCGCGACTGTCGCGAAAGCCGTCTTCAGGGAGGTCGATCCCTCTGTCAAGGTGTCCATCCTGAAGCCGGACGGCTCTTTCGTGAAGCCCCATGAGCCGATACTCGTCTTTCGCGGCAAGGCCCGTTCCATTCTCGCAGCGGAAAGGACGGCCCTCAACTTCATGCAGCGCATGTGCGCGACGGCGACGCTAGCCAGGAAGTTTGTCGATGCAGTATCCCGCTACGGGACCTTGATCCTCGACACGAGGAAGACGACGCCTGGCCTCAGGGTCTTCGAGAAGTATGCGGTCTTGTGTGGCGGCGGCTCCAACCACCGCATGGGGATGTACGACAGGGTGCTTATAAAGGACAACCACCGCAGGCTGTGGCGCGGCGGAGATCCAGACGCCCTCGACAAGGCGGTCGAGGCCGCTCGGAAGGCGTTCCCCAAGCTCGACGTCGAGGTCGAGGTCGAAAGCCTTCGCGAGTGCGAAAGCGCATTGAGGGCCGCTCCCGAGTGGATAATGCTCGACAACATGTCTTGCGCCGACATGCGCAAGTGCGTGAAGATGTGCGCGGGCATCTCCAAGACGGAGGCCTCCGGCGGCATCACCCTCGAAAGGGCGAAGAAGGTCGCGGCGACTGGAGTCACGGCGATTTCGCTTGGCTGCCTCACGCACAGCGCGGGGTCTGTCGACCTTTCGCTCGAATGGCGCGCCTGAACTTCGCCGCCATTGGCTTTAGCATGAAACTCGCAGAAAGGAAAAACACATGAAAACCATAGGGAAATATTCGTTTGGCATCGGCGACCGCTTCAACCACGAGGCCGTCAACCAGCTCAAGGCTCTCATAAAGGTCGAGAAGGATTTCGGCGTCCACTTCACGCCGGTATGGAACAAGTCAAACCGCGAGCACACGCTCATCGGGACCGAGCCGATGGAGACGCGCAAGGAGGCCGACGCCGCAGTCAAGGCCCTCGGCTACACGGATGCGTACTTTTGCGACGCCGACCACATCAACCTCACGAACGTCGACAAGTTCATCGACGCTTGCGACTTCTTCACGATCGACGTCGCCGACTACATCGGCAAGACGGGCTCGCTGGAGGATCGCTACCTGCCGGCGGTTAAGGAGGCCGGGCGCATATACCGCCACATCGCGGAGAAGAAGGGCGCCGACAACTTCGTCACCGAAGTCTCGATGGACGAGGTCGATGTCGCGCAGACCCCAGACGAGATCAAGTACATCCTCACCGAGCTCGCCAAGGAGAAGGTTCCGCTGCAGACTTTCGCGCCCAAGTTCACGGGCCGCTTCAACAAGGGCGTCGACTACGTCGGCGACCT
>JBGUVV010000185.1:0-2022 GCA_045220525.1 Kiritimatiellia bacterium | reverse complement strand
CAATCCCCGAATCGAAGAACCCGACCTTCACAAGGCTCAGTCCATCTTCCAGCTGCGCAGCATCACGTCGGCCGCGAACTCCGAGCCGCGGCGGCTGAAATGCACGCCGTCCGAAGTAAGCAGGAATTCAGACGGATCCGTCTTCGTGCGCCTGTGCTCGAAGTCGAAGGCCGTGTCGAGCGGCACGAGGACGGCGTCCGTGAGGTCGCATGCCTCGCGCGCGGCAAGTCCGTACTTAGGGCAGATGTCGCCGAACTCCCCGTACGCGTCGCCTTCGCAGCGGCCGGTAGGCGCGACGATGGAGAATTTCCTGACGTTGGTGCGCAGCTTGAACCAGTGGATCATCCATACGAGATTGTCGCGGAAAGTAATCGGATCTACGGTCGGCTCGTCGCGCCAGCGGCCACGCCCGATGACGGAATCGTTGGCGCCGAAGAAGAACATGACTGCATCCGGCTTCAGCGCCGCGACTTCCTTTATGCGCGTCAGGGCCATAGGGGTCTTGTCGCCGCTGAGCCCGGCGTTGACCACCTTCACGCCCTTGGCCTCAAGGCGCTCGGCAAGGTCCTTCACGTACTGGCTCTTGGAAGCCGTTATGGAGTCGCCGTAGCAGACGAGCGTCTCGCCAGGCTTGAGCCACGGCTCAGAGAGTGGCTTTACCATTGCCTCGGCCGCGCAGGCCGCGACGATTGCGGCCGATGCCGCAAGAATGGAGATTTTATTCATCTGATTTATTTTTCCCTATGTTGTTTAAGATTCCTCTTCGACTTTCTTCCTGCCGGCCTTGATCACCGACCTTGCGCGTTTGTCGGCAAGCATCTTCTGCTTCTGCCGCCTACTGCGCCGCCGTTTCTGGCGTCTCACCTTCTCGCGCCTCATGCGCTCTTCGCTCGCGCGCCCGCGCTCGCGCTCGAGGATGAGCTCCGCGAGCATGCGGCGGGCGAGCCACCTGTTCGTCTCGCGGCTTCTCGTCTCTCCGCAACGCACGGAAAGCGCGCTCGGCCCGTGGCTTAGGCGGACGACGTTGGAAGTCTTGTTTGTCTTCTGCCCGCCGGGGCCGCCTCCGAGGATGAAGCTTTCCTCGAGGTCGTCCTCGAAGACCGACGCTTCATCCATCAGCGCCTTTATCCGTTCTATTGTCTCGGGCGAGATCACTTCGCGTCCAGCTCCGTCAGTAGCCGAGATCCTGATCTACGATCACGACGAGCGTAGGCGTGCGGGTCGGGCAGCGCTCGAATATCGCCGTTACCTTGCAAATGCGGTCGGGCGAGTCGCAGTCGGCGCAAAGCCCCTTTTCCGCGCACGGCGTCTTCTTGGAGAGCCTGCGGCAGTTCGGCGGGCTCGCCATCCTCTTCGCGCGGGCGATTGCCTCGGCGACGCCGCCAGGGACGATCTTGTTGCGCCCGACGATGTAGATTACACGCTTCGGCCCGTATATGGACGCGGCGACGCGGTTCCCCCTGCCGTCGATGTTCACTATGAGGCCGTCTTCCGTCATCGCGTTCGCGGAGAGGAGAAAGAGGTCCATGATCGTCTCGTGGTCGCGGATCTCCTTCCCTGCGGCCGCAAGGCGCTCGCGCACGCCGATTGCCTTCACGCTCTCCGACCCGCCCCAGCCTACGGAAGAGGCGGCCTCCGCCTCCTTCATCACGATTGCCGCGGCCTCTTCGCCAGTTGACACCTCCACGGCGTCGAACCCGCGGCGCTTAAGCGCCTCCACCGTCCTTGAATACTTCATGGCTCCCTGTCTTTCCGCCTCCATTGGCATATTTGATGTCCACATCGTTTATGCGGTGATTATATCACATCCACGCCGTAGTGTCTATGTTCACGTGCAGACGTGAGCATCGCAAGGGTTCCACCCTCCCCGCCTTTTAACAGCCTTATGCCGCGGCCTCCTTCGCAAGCCTCCATCCGTGCGTCGCAAAGCCAAGCTCCTCCACCGCCCGCGCGGGAACGCTCCGGCTTCGGAAGCAGCTGCCAAGCGCAAACGCCGTCGCAACAACGAAGACCATGCTCCCG
>JBGUVV010000184.1:0-5856 GCA_045220525.1 Kiritimatiellia bacterium | reverse complement strand
TGCACGGGGTCTGTCCCCATAGCCCCAACCTCTCTTGCTTCAGCAATAGGGACATCAGACGGAATGGTATTTCTAACCGAAACAGGCATCTCTATCGCATTTCCGGCAATAATTTCAACATGGGACGCGGGGTCTGGCCCCACGGATGCGGGGTCTGTCCCCAAAGATCCAACCTCTCTTGCCTCAACAATAGGGCTTTCGGACAAAACGGTATTTCTAACCGAAACAGGCCTCTCTATCGCGTTTCCGGCAATAATTTCAACATGGGACGCGGGGTCTGGTCCCACGGATGCGGGATCTGTCCCCTCTATCTGCCTAGGGTCTGTCCCCATTGTGACAGTGGGGACATGAGCCATGGGGACAGTCCCCGTGGCGACTATGTTCTTGATCCCGACAAGGTGCGAAGCAAACGGCTCTGCACCCATTGCAGCCTCGAAACGCAGGACTGCATCCGAAGACGGCTGCGGCACGGAAGGCGTGCGACGGTGGAAAAGTTCCTCCGGGAGGGAAAGCGGCATCAGCCCAGATGAATCCGGCATTGAAAAGACTGGAGTCTCCGCGCCGCCAAGATCAAGCGTTACCGACTCCACCATCATACCTCCTCCTTGCGCACCGTAAAGTCCTCAAGTTCGCTTTCTTCCCTGGCTTCCTGTTCCTTTGCGTCAGCCTCCAGCCAAACGGCGCGATGTTCGTCGATCTTCATCCTATTCTTCGTTGCGAGATTGAGATTGGCGCGCGCCGTCTCGACGACCGACTCGCGTGTCTTGCGCTCCGACTCGGCATGCGCGACATTGTCCACCTTGAGAGCCCCCTCCTCGTCGATGCGCGCAACGCCCTCGTTCGCCATGTCAAGCTGGTCGCGGCTGACGGTGCGCCCTATCACCGCCTCGTAGATCCTGTCGCGGCGCTCCTCCTTGGTCGCTTCGTAGTCCGCAAGCTCCCGCTTGCGTGCCGCCAGAGCCTCTTCCGCCACGGCAAGGGCCTGACGCGCGGCGACAAGCTCGCCGGTGGCGCGGTCTTCGCGCATCGTGCGGATTCTCAACAGCGGCTGCAGGACGTAGGACATTTGCGGTTAGGACACGGCCTCTTTCAGTTTTTCGATTGTGTCTTCATAGACGGGCTTCTCGTCGAGGCCCTGCTTCAGGAAGCCGTTTATGGACGCATTCTTTTCAATGGCCTCGTCCGCCTCGGGGTCTGTCCCCTTCTTGTATTCGCCTATCTTGAGGAGAAGCTCCACTTCGGCGTACTTGGCGAGGAGCGTCCTCAGCTTCGCCGCGGCGGCCTTGTGGTCCTTCGGTATGATGGCCGACTGGCAGCGCGAGACGGACGAGAGGATGTCGATTGCGGGATAGTGGTTCATCTGCGCGAGCTTGCGCGAAAGGATTATGTGGCCGTCGAGGATGGAACGGGTCTCGTCCGCTATAGGCTCGGTCATGTCGTCGCCTTCGACGAGGACGGTGTAAAGCGCCGTAATCGACCCCTTCGAGGAGTTTCCGGCGCGCTCCATGAGCTTCGGGAGCTCGGAAAAGACGCTCGGCGGGAATCCGCGGCGCGTAGGCGGCTCGCCTGCCGCGAGGCCAATTTCGCGCTGGGCGCGGCCGAAGCGCGTGACGGAATCCATCAAGAGCAGGACCTTCATGCCCTTGTCGCGAAACGACTCGGCTATGGCCGTAGCGACGTAAGCCGCCTTGAGGCGCTCCATCGACGGCCTGTCGGAGGTGGAGATGACGATGACCGACTTCTTGAGCCCCTCCGGCCCGAGGTCCTTCTCGATGAACTCGCGCACCTCGCGCCCGCGCTCGCCGATGAGCGCAAGGACCGTGACTTCAGCCTCGGTGTTGCGGATGATCTGCGCGAGCAGGGTGGACTTTCCTCCGCCGGCGGCGGCGAATATCCCCATTCGCTGCCCCTCGCCGCAGGTGAGCATGCCGTCGATTGCGCGCACGCCCAGCGATATCGGCTTCGAGATTATCGTGCGCTCAAGCGGAGAAGGCGGCGGCGCATAGACGGGATAGTAGCCGTCAGGTCTCAGAGGCCCCTTCGTGTCGGCGTCCATGGGACGGCCAAGGCCGTCAAGGACGCGGCCAAGGAGGTTTCTCCCGACGGGGACGGTCTGGACGCGCCGCGTAGGGATTACCTCGGTCTCTGCGGAGATCCCGATCATCTGCCCCAGCGCCGTCAGGAGCGCCGCGTCCTTTGTGAAGCCGACGACCTCGGCCTGCACCTCGGTGTCTTCCCACGGATTGCGCAGAATGCAGACTTCGCCCACCTTGACGCCCGGCACCGACGCCTTGATGATCGTGCCGACGACCTGGATGACCTTGCCCTTCACGTCGATGGGCTGCGCGTCCTCCACGGCGCGGTCAAGCACGTTCAATATATAGTCAAAGGCTGCAGACATCTTGAAATCGTTTTAGCGTTCGGTTGAAGACTTGCGGCTTATGTGGCGGGCGAAGGACTTCTCTATCGCGGCAAGCTGCGATTCGACGGACGCGTCTGCGACTCCTGCCTCCGTCTCGAGGACGCATGCCGGCCCCTTGAGCCGCGGATCCTCCACGACGTCGAACGTCTCGACTGTCGGGAAGGTAGTCGTAAGCTCCGACACCCGGGCCCTGACGGTCTCCACCATCTCTGGCGCGACCTTCAGCGTGACGTGCCTCTGCGTGCGGATGACGGCCGCCATGGTCTTGCGGACGATCTGGACGACCATTTCCCTGTCGCCGATTTCCGCGATGCAGTTCCTGAGGGCCTTCATCACGACGTCAGCCATCTTGCCCTCCACTGACTCCATGAACTCGACCGACTTGTCCACGAGGTCGAGCTTCTGCATGGCGATCTCCATCTTTCCGTCCTGCAGGCCCTTCTCGTAGCCGCGCTTCCTTTCTTCCTCGAACGCGGCCTTCGCCTCCTCGCGGATTCGCGCGGCATCCGCCTCGGCAGCGGCCAGTATTTCCGCCGCGGAACGGGCCGTCGCCACGTCCGTCGCCTTCACGAGGCGGCTGTCGGAGTTGATGGAGAGGTTTTCCTTGTTGATCAGCAGCATAGCGAATATGCCTCCGGAAATTTCAGTTTAAGTAGTTTTAATACAGCCGGGAACGCGATGCGCGAGGTTTCTTTTTCGCCGCAAGGAACGCAAAGATCGCAAAGTCTTTTCGGCAACTTGAATTTCAGGCGCGAAGCAACGGGCTCGGGAACGCCTGAAACGGCAGAAGCAAGGACTCCCAATCCAGCAGCAAGAATCTCATCGGCGGTCTTTGCGTCTTTTGCGTTCTTTGCGGCAAAATCCCTGAAATACATCGTATAGCCGAACACCTCCGGATATATGCCCGGGAGTGACTCCTTGAGCTCCCGCACGGCCCTGCCGGAAGTCACCCGGCGAAGGTCGGCTGCACATGCAAGCGCGCCGAGCCATTTTGCGACTGACTCGAGAGTCGCGCCGTCAAGAAGCAGCATGCGGCTGCCGTCGTCCTTCGGAAAAGCGTGGAAGCACGGCTCGACGCCGAGCGAGTCGAGGACAAAGCGCTTTACGCGCGGCGATTTCATCTCTTGCAGAATGCTCGGCGCCTCGGCGTCTCTGCACGAGAACAAACCCTCCAGCCAGCTCGGATGCACCTGCGGGGCGAAGTCCCACAGGAAGTCGCGGACACGCGGCCAAAGCGCCTGATTCGCGACCAGCTCCCTGGCTTCCTCGACCGTCACATCCATTTGCGATCGGCCCCCTTCCTCGATTCAAGGTAGCGGCTCCAGCGCGATTGCGCCTCCGGGACGCGGCCGGACTGCATAAGAGCGCGCGTCTCCAGCACGGCCTGTGCATGCGCAAGTTCCGGCGGGATGTCGGAAGATCGGAGAAGCTCCAGTGCGCGCACCGCATCGCCTTCCTCGAGAAGCAGTTCCGCAAGCGTTGCCGACGCGACGCCGTCGCGCGGATCGGCCTCGCACAAGGCCTCGCACACGCCGATGGCGCGGTCTCGCCGCCCATGGCGCATGAACAGCCAAACGGCCGTCAGCAGGAACTGCCTCTCGTCGTCGCTCATTTTCCCCTTGGCGGAGAGTCCCGGAAGACCGTCACCATTATCTTTTCGTACTGAAGCCCCTCGATGGCGTTCTTTACAAGACCCTTCACGGACGGAATGATGTCCGTGACGTCTGCGTCCCAACGCGAGCGGATTGCGACCGCCGCAGACGAAGGAAGCGCATTGCGCGCAAACGGGTCGTTCTCCGGCAGCACGACGTGCACGCGCGCGTCAACCACGCCGTCGATGCCTGAAATCGTCTTCGCGATGTCCTGGGCGAGTGCGTCCATGAAGCGTATGCGCTCTTCGCTCGGGGACGAGATCATGCCGGTCTTCTTGAAGACCTCCCCGATCCCCTGATGCGCCATGCGAGGCAGCCCCGCCTTCTCAAGAAGGTTCACGGCATCCGCGAATTTCGACTCCACGACCATCACGTTCCAAGTGCCTTCCTCGCCGGGCACCTTGTGGCAGCTTATCCCCGCATCGAGGAGCGCGGCCATGACGAGGTTCGCCTGGCGCTCCTCAAGCCCGGAATGGAGCGTAGACTCCTTGTCGCACCCCGCCAGAAGCGCCGCCGCGACAACCACCAACCACAGCCTATGCATGCAACACTCTCCTTTCGCAAACTACTGGTTCTTGACAAGCGTCTGTATCGCATTCGACGACTTGTCGGCGACCTTCGTAACGACTTCCTGCTGGAACGCAAGGTTCATAACCTCGTACTGCAGCTCCACCAGCTCGCCGGCGGAAGGGCTGTGCATGAGCCCCAGTTCCGACAGTGCGCGGATGCGGTGCAGAATCCCCTGGTTGTTCGCCTGCGCAGAACGCCATGCGGCAGATGCGCTGGACGCGAACGGTATGGGGTCTGCGGCTTTTACGCCGTTTACGCCCATCGCAGCCTCGAAGCGCACGACCGAAGACGGGTCTGCGGCATGCACTGCGCCCGTCGCGTCCGCTGCGGGCACCTGCTGCGCCGCCGCACCCGCAGCTCGGACAGCCTCAACTATCATAGATTCCGTCATCTCATCAAGTCCTTTGCCAATTTCGCCGCTGCAGGATCTGCGACATCTGCCGCCGCCTCCCCGAGCGGAACCATTGCCTCGGAAGTTCTGTTCATCCTCAAAAGCGCCATTCCCTTGAACGCCTTGAGCATCGCGGAAGAGGGGAAGCGGGGCAGAGCCTCCCGGTCAATGTATTCCACCGCCCCTTTGAAGTCCATCATGCTGATGAACAGGATTGCGTTCGCCACGGCGACGGACGCCTCCCCCGGGCGAAACCGCTCCAGTGCCGCGAGAATCCTCGCGGCGGACCTGAAGCGGTTCTGCCCTGTCGCCATCAGGGCGACGTTCAACAGTAGTTTCGCCTCTTCGCTCTCGAGGTCAAGCATCAACGGAAGTTGGAGGCGATCGAGTTCAAGGCGTCGCCCATGTTCTTGTTGATGTTCGTCATCGTGGTGAGCGCGAGGTTCCACTGCTGCAGATCGTACTGCAGCTGCTGCAGGTTAGCCTGCACGTCGGGGTGCGCCTGGTAGTTGGTCAAGGACGTGTTGAGACGGTCCTCCATCTCCGCCGCCGCATTGATCAAGGCGTTGTAGACTGCATCCGTATGGATGAAGTTGCCCATTTCGGACGAGCCGTTGATGCGATATGCGTCGCGATTGACTGGAACTACTTTTGCAAGTCCAGTTGCTGCACTTGGTATTGTCGGTGTCGCTGCCATTTTCCTTTTTCCTTTCTGTTGTTGAACGTCGCCTTTTGGCTACGCTTTCCGCGCTTCCCCGCCCACCCGGACGGTCAAGCGCAAAATCTTCCTTGCGAGGACATTTGCCTCCTTAAGTTCCTCG
>JBGUVV010000183.1:0-6488 GCA_045220525.1 Kiritimatiellia bacterium | reverse complement strand
GGCAACCTCAATGTCCTGCCAACCGTAGATGAGGCGATTGCATGGGCGAATGAACTGATTGCGTCCATAGACAAGGCGTAGGATGTCTGTTCAATAGTATTAAGTAGTTTTAATTTGAGTTACCTGAGAAGCACGAGCCAATCGGGTTTCACAAGTGACCGTTAGAGGAGGGCGGAGGATGGATGTAGCGTGTAGTGCCGCCTGATGCCGCCGCTGCCGTGCGTCCCCTGTCTCGCGGCATGGCTTACGCCATCGCAAAGAGGCTTGAAATGCGATAAGTTGCAGAAAACGCGAAATAGCCCGCGAAAAATGAAGCGACGGCGGGGTCCCTCCCCACAGCGGCGGGGTCTGTCCCCAAGTTTTCGACCGCAAGATGCGCGACGCCTCCCGCGACTACGAGGCGACCGGCAGTTGGGACTACAGCTGGAACTTCATCGCCGGCCTCGCCGCCACGGTGTCGTTCTGAGTCTTGCCGCTACGGCTTCAGGATCAGCCCGCGGCTGAGGGCGATCGACGTGGCTTCTGCGCGCGTGGAGGCGCCGAGGTTCGCGAAGATGACCTTCAGGTGGTACTTGACGCAGTTTGTCCCGATGTCGAGTATGCGGGCGATGTCCTTGTTTGAATGGCCGCTTGCGATGAGCTGCAGAATCTCCTTCTGCTGCTCTGATATCTTCGCGTCGTCGTCGGCGCATTTGAGGGTGTTCTTTATTTCCGGGCTGAGGACGCCTTGCCCGTTGAAGACCTGGCGGATCGCAGTGCAGATCTCTTCCTGGGTTGACGTCTTGACGAGCGCGCCGGTTGCGCCCGCTTCTATGGCGCGACGCACCTCGACCGACGTGCCGAACGAAGTCAGTACGAGAATCCTGATGTCTGGACGGACTGCGTGAATGCGGCGCGTGGCCTCGACGCCGTCCATATCCGGCATCACAAGGTCCATGATGACGACGTCTGGATTTAGCGCCTGCGCCATTGAAAGCGCTTCAGCGCCGGAGTCGGCCTGGCCGACCACTTCGAAGTCGGGCTCGAAAGACACTATGGACGCGATGCCCATCCGCACAACGAGATGGTCGTCCGCAAGGATGATCTTAATTTTCCCTTTCGCCTTCATATTTCATCTCCGGAATGGACATCTGAATTCTTACCTGCGTGCCTTTGGAGGCATCGGACTCGATTTCGATTTTTCCTCGAAACGGCTTTATTCGTTCGCGGACGCCTTGCAATCCGAAGTGCCCTTGGAGCGGTCCTGGGGCGTTCTTCGGGACGAAGCCGCATCCGTTGTCCGCGACGGAGAAGAGGAGTACGTCGTTTTCATGGGCTCCGGCGATGTGGATGGATGTTGCATGGCCGTGCCTGACCGCGTTGACGACTAGTTCGCGGATGATGTACAGTATCGTGTGCGTTGTCGTTTCCAGCAGCCTGGCGCGTGGGAGGTTGAACCTGACCTTTATCTTGGCGTCGCCAGCATGCGGTGCTACGGCGCGTTCAATCGCCTCTTTCATGTCCCGCTCTTCGAACGTTCTGCTCCTGAGATCCCATAGGCAGCTCTGCAGTTCGCGGCGGCACGAGGCCAGGAGCTGCCTTGCCGTGTTGAGGAATGCGCTTGCATTGCCTCCGACCGCGTCGGCGCGAGATGCCGAGTCGATGTGCATGGCGACGCCGGCTAGCGACTGCGAGATGGAGTCGTGGAGCTCTACGGCGAGTCGTGTGCGCTCCTCGACTTTCAGCTGTGCGCGGGTGTGTGCGATTCTCTCCCGGTAAAGTTCTCTGCCGCGCTTTTCGGCGTACTTGTGCAGCAGTCTGTTCCAAATGGCGAAGGCGACGATTGCGATTAGCAGGATGCAGACGACGGCGAAAAGCCGTGCTGTTGTCCACCATGGCGGCTGCGCGAGAACGCGGATGTCGGATGGCGTGCGCGGAATCAGGGAGTATCCCATGAAGTGCGGGAATCCCATTCTGATTGCGTCTTCCCGGAAATCCGCGATGCACAGTCCGGCGACCACGACTGTGCTTCCCGGCCTTGGATTGACGGCCTGATTATGCGGAAGCCCGGACGTGTCAACTGTGAACGTGTGCGGTCCGCATTCGAGCAGAAAGGCTTCAGACTGGTCGAATGCCTCGGGCCGCGGTCGAACGATGCCCTTTAGTTGCACCATCTGGCCGTTGTGGTTTGCGTCGATCTTCCGCATGCCGTTTGCGTCCGTAAAAAGCGCTTCCGGATCTGTTTCCTCGGGCAGAGCCGGCACGGCGGATTGTGCGGTGATTTGCCGGACTGCCGCATCGAAGACGATGTGCCCTCCTGCCGTCCGCTGGGCGAAGCCGGAGACTTCGACGGTCGATCCGCTGGGTGGCATAGGCGTTCCGTCGTCCGGGCGGACGCGGACGAGCGCGCGTTGGTTCGTGCGCAGAAAGAACATGTCCTTGACGGCGGCCAGCACACGTCCGCTGACGCGGACGCGGTGGGATGAGGGCTCCCTGCCGAGAGGCGGTGCGAGAAACGGATCTGATGGCGCAGCATGGAGAACCTCGATTGCGTTTGTCTCGACAATCTGGAGATGGTTGCCGAAGTTGGCGCGCCAGTTCGTGAAGGGAAGCGCGATGCCTGTTGCGGCGACTTCCGCGTCGGTAAGGCCCTTGAGATTCTGGATTGTGATCAGCTCTTCGGGGCAGGCGACATTCGCGGAACCGGACGGAGTCCGCAGCAGAAACCAGTTCCATCGCGAGTCGAGTTCGTCGCGGAAGGCGGCGGTCACGACGCCGCGCATGCGGACGTACCTGTTGTTTAAGCTGCCTGCCGCAAGCTGCGGGCTGTCGATGTCCATCGGCTGCGGCAGCGGTCTGTGTCCAATGACGGAGATTGAAACCGGCGCTAGATGGCGGCGTCCCAGCTCGTTGTTGATTCCGTATCCTCTGACCTGCACAATGTCGCCGACGCGGACAGTGGCTTGGTCGGTCGCTGCCAGCCTGAATGGAGTGCATATCGCATCGTCACGCAGTATCATGTTGCCGCGCACGATGGAAAAGACCTGGCCTGAGACGCAGAACTGGAAGCGTCCGCCAGCCTCTGGCAATGGACGGCTGACTGCGTCCGACAGGTTGGTTGCAATTGAGTCGCCTTCTGCCGCGAAGCCGTCAGTCGCGGACGAAACAGCCAGAAGAAGGGCGAGCATCAGATTCATGCGCGTAGGATAGCAGAATCTGGCCGATATTTCAAGGTTCCAAATGGGTAGTTGCCGTAAATTTTGCAAGGAGGAGCAACTGTCACAGACATTTGATTTTCAAAAGTGGTATACCACAGAAGGTTGTGAAAATGGAGTTTCAAGGTGTTTTCTTGGTTGTGAAAATGGAAAAATTGGTCTGTTTGCGGTTGTGAAAGTGAAAAGTGTGTGCTATAATACGAGCAAAACCAAAGGAGTAGTATGATTAAGCGCAAGATATCTGCGAGATTGGAAAAGTTGTATGATGATGGAGGCAAGTATGCGTTGCTTGTCGATGGGGCACGTCAAGTTGGGAAGACATATATCATACGTGAATTTGCCAAAACGCACTATGAGTCATTCATTGAAATCAATTTTATCAAGATGAAGGGGGCTCGGAAGATTTTTGAGAACGTCGAGGACGAACAAGACATCTTGGTGAAGTTGTCCACTTTGTCGAAGGGAAATCTCAAGAGGGGGAGCACTCTTGTCTTTTTCGACGAAGTGCAGAAGTGCCCGGAAGCGGTGACATACATAAAGTTTCTCGTTGAAGAGGGCTCGTGCCATTATGTACTAAGTGGTTCGCTTCTTGGAGTGGAACTTAAGAACATCCGCTCCGCTCCTGTCGGGTTTATGGACGAGGTCAAGATGTTTCCTCTTGATTTCGAGGAGTTTGTGGAAGCGAATGGGGAGTCGCCTGAACTTGTTGCTGCGGCGAAGGCAGCCTGGGAAGGGCGAAAGCCCATTGCATCGGTATATCATGCAAGGCTGCTGAAGCTGTTTCGCCTGTATCTTGTCGTTGGAGGTATGCCAGCCGTCGTCCAGAAGTATATCGACACCCATGACATTGCGCTGGTGATTCGAGAGCAGAAGAAGATACTTGCGCTTTATCGCAGGGACATAACGCAGTACGACGAGGAGAATTCGCTTAGGATACGCGCAGTGTTCGACCGCATTCCCGCAGAACTGAACGAGAAGAACAAGCGTTTCTTCGCCTCGTCTGTCATGCCGGGAGTGAAGTTCGAGAACCTAGGCGACGAATTTCTGTGGCTGAAGGAGGCTGGCGTGGCGTTGCCGACGGTCAATGTCGAGGAGCCGAAGATTCCGCTCAAGCTTTCGGAGAAGCCGAGTCTTTTCAAGTTGTTCTCGAACGATGTTGGACTCTTGGCCGCGCAGTACATGAATGGCGTCCAGCTCAAAATACTGAACGGCGAGGCGGACATAAACTTCGGGTCTGTATATGAGAATGCCGTTGCGCAGGAGCTCTTCGCGCATGGGTTTGAGTTGAACTACTACGATTCAAACAGGCACGGAGAAGTCGATTTCGTCCTGGAGCGGGAAGGCGGGGTTCTGCCAATCGAGGTCAAGAGCGGCAAGCACTACAAACGGCATCGGGCGTTGAATCATGTGATGTCTGAGAAGTCGTATGCAATAAAGGAGGCGGTTGTCTTTGACGATTCGACGCTCAAAGTCGAAAACCGCGTCTTCTATGCACCAATCTACATGGTCATGTTCCTGAAAAAAGACATGCTTCCCGACAAGATGATCTACACCGTCGGCGCTCCATTGACTTTTCGATAGTTCCAAATGGGTAGTTGCATGTTGGCGCGGTATCGTGTAAACTTCATGTTAAAAAAGACATAAGGAGAAGAGTGCATGACCACCGACAAACTGATGATGCTTGCGGGCTCGCTGTTCATGGCCGGATTCGCCATGGCTGGAAACGTCTGGTATGTTGATGCCGTCAATGGTAACGACGGATGGGACGGAACGACGGCGGAGATTCCGTCGTCCGGCACGGTCGGCCCGCGCAAGACGTTGGTGAAAGTCATGGAACTTGCCTCCGCCGGCGACACCATCTATGCGGCGGAGGGCGACTACGATTCAGGTGAAATACTGGCTGACGGCAACGCGACCTCTAACCGTGTCATCGTCAAGGCAGGCGCTCTACTCGCTGCTAGCGGAAGACGGGCAAATACATTCATCTCTGGGAGAAAATCGAATTCGTCGGGACATTCTGGAGGAAACCACGCCAATGCCGTTCGGGCCATATTTTTCGCGACGCCGACTGCGGAAGAAACGTCCGCTGGATTTGCGGGCGGCGTTGTCAAGGGCTTCACAATTCGAAAAGGGCGTACGTCACGTGACACGGCTAATGAAAACAACAGATGCGGTGGCGGTGTGTTTGGCCCTGGTTTGGTCGTGGATTGTGACTTCGCCGACAATGGGTCCGATTATCGAGGGCCGAATGTCTCAGGGGGTGCAACTGTTCTGCGATGCAGGTTGGGCGAGCGGACCAACGGCAGCTACGAACTGTATAAAGGTTGCCAAGCTTGTGATACATTGTTTGAAACAACGGTGAGGACATATCCCAACATCAATGAGGCCAAGATCGTCAATTGCACATTTACAAACGCGGCCCCATTCTACTGCAATGTCTATAATTGCCTGTTCCTTGATCCTGACAATGGAACGTCGCAGATCAGCAAAAGCGGTACTTATTACAATTCATATTCGCGCGGGGCGCAGGGAGACGGGACGACGAATGCAATTGTCGACAAGGACGGCAACTGCCAGTTCGGGCTTGCGGCGGGGCAGCTTCCGAATGTGGAACTGAACACGCGGCCTTTGTCTGGCTCGGAGGTGATTGATGCGGGTAATGTCGGTTACTACAACGATTTCACGAACGGCTGGACGATGGGATGGATTGCGCATTGGACGGGGCGTGACTATGTGGGCAGCGAGCGCATCCACGGAGGCTCAATCGATGTCGGATGCTGCGAATGGATCGCGGACGAACTGGCAATGCACGTCGATGCCGTAAACGGCGATGATGTCAACACTGGGTTAAGCGAATTGCAGCCGAAGCGGACGTTGGCTGCAGCGGTGGAGGCGGCGACGGCAGACCCTCGCTTAGGTATTTCGCTTGTTAAGGCTGCGGCTGGAACGTATGCGGAGGGATCGATGTCGGCGGGGGACGACGGTCCTGCGCGTGTGGTGATTCCGGACGGCATCAAGCTTGAGGGTGCAGGCGCCGATGTTACGTTCATAGAAGGTGCACAAGCGACGTATCCGATTAAGGACGGTTGCGGGACGAATTCCCTTCGGTGTGCATTTCTGGCGAATTCGGCAATCTTGAAAGGGTTCACACTTCGCAACGGCTATGCGTGGAACACTGTCGTTGGCGAGGAAACCTGGAAGAATGCTGGTGGCGGATCGAAAGGCAATGGACTTGTGGTTGATTGCGTCTATTCCAACAACACGACCTGTTATCGCGGGGGGGATGCTAGTAAT
>JBGUVV010000182.1:0-18417 GCA_045220525.1 Kiritimatiellia bacterium | reverse complement strand
GCGTCGTCCTACGAGGGGCGCAACGTCGAGATGGCGCGCTACCGCTGCGGCTCCGCGCTCGCGAAGCGCGACGGCGACCTCGCGCCTGACGCCGCCTGCGGCATCCCGGACTCGGGAACGTCGCACGCCCTCGGCTATGCGCACGAAAAGGCGGTCAAGTTCGCGCGTCCGTTCGTCAAGTACACGCCCACGTGGGCGCGCAGCTTCATGCCGAGCGACCAGAGGCAGCGCGAGCACGTCGCGGCGATGAAGCTCATCACGATCCCAGGGCTCATCAAGGACCGCCGCCTCGTCTTCTGCGACGACTCCATCGTGCGCGGAACGCAGCTCGGCAAGCAGGCCGACCGCCTCTACAAGGAGGGCTGCCGCGAAATGCACGTCCGCATCGCGTGCCCGCCGCTCCTTTTCCCGTGCAAGTTCATAAACTACTCGCGCTCGAAGAACGAATACGACCTCATCACCCGCAGGTACATACGCGACAACGAGGGCGAGGGCGCAGACGTCTCCAAGTACGTCGACCCGAACGGCGAGGCGTACAAGGGAATGGTCGAGTACATCAGGAAGAAACTCAACCTCACGTCGCTTTCATTCCAGACGATAGACGACCTCGTCGCCGCGATCGGGCTTCCGCGCGAGCGCCTCTGCACATACTGCTGGACTGGCGAAGACCCGTCCATGCCGCCCAAGTGCTGCGCCGGCGGGTGCGGAGGATGCGCGAAATGATGGTCGCAAAACACATCCGCAAGCTCGAAGGCTATGTGCCCGGCGAGCAGCCGCGCTCGCGGCGCGTGGTGAAGCTCAACACGAACGAAAACCCGTATCCGCCTTCGCCGAAGTGCGCGAAGGCACTCGCCGACTTCGACGCCTCGCGTCTGCGCCGCTATCCTGACCCGGACTGCAACGAGCTTAGGGCCGTCCTTGCGAAGCTGAACGGCACCGTCCCCGAGCGGGTGTTCGTCGGCAACGGCTCGGACGAAATCCTCTCCCTCGCCGCGCGGTGCTTCGTGGAAGACGACGAGGCCATCGGGTCGCTCGACCCAAGCTACTCGCTCTACAAGACGCTCGCCGCGATACGCAACGTGCCCTGGAACGCAGGCAAGACGTCTCTCTTCCTCTGGACAAACCCAAACGCGCCTACGGGCGAGTTCGCGGCGCCTGCAAAGATTGCGAAGTTCGCGGCGAAGTTCAAAGGCGTCGTCATAATCGACGAGGCGTATGCCGACTTCGCGCGTGAGAACTGCATGGCTCTTGCAACTGCCGCGAAGAACCGCAACATAATCGTCATGCGGACGTTCTCGAAGAGCTACTCCCTCGCAGGGCTGCGCGTAGGCTACTGCGTGGGGCCTGAGGACCTAATCGCCGCCCTTTTCAAGGCCAAGGACTCCTACAACGTCGATGCGCTCGCGCAGGCCGTCGCACTCGCCGCGGCAAAAGACCAGCGGTGGATGAAGGCGAACGTCGCCAAGGTGAGGAAGACGCGCATGCACTTCACGCGCGAACTTGAAAAGAGGGGATGGGACGTCATCCCGAGCGAGTCGAACTTCGTCTTCGCAAAGCCCCCAGCGCCGTTCGCGGCAAAGGCAATCTTCGCCGGGCTAAAGACAAAGAACATCTTCGTCCGCTACTTCCCCGGCCCGCTGACCGGAGAGCGCCTGCGCATAACGATCGGCACCGACGCGGAAATGTCCGCCCTTCTATCGGCTCTCGACGCCTAAACTTCCCTACGGCATCTCAACCGTCACCTTGAAGAAGCGGTGGGGGGAGTTGGTAGGGTAGCCCCATTCCGCGTCGCATAGGCTCTCTTTCGCATCTACCATAGCACCTTGTCAATAATGAAACAGGTATGTTATACTATTGACATGAGACGCTGGGAAGCCATACAACAAATCGCCTTAGGTTCAAATGGGATAGTCACCTTTACGCAAGCAAGGAATGTCGGTGCTTTCCCTGCCGAAATCTATCGTTGGTGCAAAGCGGGGAAGCTTCTGAAAGTCGGACGTGGCGTATATCGGCTTACATCAGTTCCTTCGCAGGGTATTGTTTCCGACATGGCATCGCTTCTTGCCTTAGTAGGCGAAGGTGCCTACCTTTATGGCGAAAGTGCCATCGCGCTTCTAGGGCTTTGCCCTACACGTCCGTATGTCGCATACGTGGCGCTTCCAAGGCGTATCCGCAAAACAACCTTGCCCAAAGGGGTCATCGTCATCCGCAGCCCTGCAAGCTACCGCCCCATCTATCATGATGGCATCGCCTGCCAGCGTCCTGCGGACGCAATTCGATCCTGCATTGGACTGCTTGAATCGTCGCGTCTCGTCGAGGCCGTCGCCGAAGGCGAGCGACAAGGATACTTTCTTCGGTCGGAATCGTCAGAACTCATAAACGAGGTGACAAATGCCAAAGCAGCCACACAACGAACACGAACTTGAACTTGCCCTGACGAGATACGCCGGTTCAAACATCGCAGCCGTCGAATGCCGCGACATCATGGCTGGCGTCATACTCGGACAAATGCTACCGACAGGAAGTGTTGTCAAGGGCGGAACGTCCATGCGGCTGCGGCTTGGTCCAGATCGCTCGCGTGTCACAGCCCGGAAGCTCCCGAGTCCGCGATCTTATCGACCTGCAGCTAATAGCGCAAAACGAGACTATCGACTTTGCCCGCACTGCCAACATCTGCCGCCGCCTATTCGCATATCGAAAGACACATGTCTGGCCTCCGCAAATCGAGAAAGGCAATCTTTGGAGTGAGGTCTACTCGACCCAGCGCGGCACGTTATCCGTTCTCCAGACAGTCGATGAGGCCATCGCATGGGCGAACGACCTCATCGCCAAAATCGACAAGGCATAGCCTACGGCATCTCGACCGTCACCTTACAACCCTCAGCGAATCGGATCAACCCAGACAACGACCTTACCTTCCATGCCAAGCTTCTAGTTAAGCATCAGTTCGTCTGTTCGCATGTCAATGAAAGTCTGGGCGTTGCGCAATTGCCCGCTTGGCATTTCACCATATCCGAGCTATGCGCACAAATTATATCAAGCCGCCGCGCTTGGGGTCAAGCGGGGCGAAGGCGTGAAACGCGCGGCGGTTCTACCGTTGCGAGATTGTGACCTTGAAATACCTGGCGGGGGTTGATGTCATGTCCTCAACGGGTTGCCAGTTCTGCGGGGAAAGAGACTCTGTGCCGTACACGGTGTACTTGCGCGCCGATGAGCCAAGGTCTGGCTTCCAGCTTAAGTACGGCATATTGTTAGTCACGGAAATCGAAACCTCCAACTCGCCGTCCTCCGCATTCGCGGGGTCGAAGCCCGCGAGCCAGCTTGCATAGAGCGAACATCTGTTCGCGCCCACAAGCCCCGCGAACGCGCCGAACGTCCCCGCCGTCTCGGCATAAAGCGTTGCGTTCGTCACGGCAAGCCATTCGAGCGCCGCAGTGCCGTCATCAGCTTCAGAGGGCGCATCCGCCACTGCGACGGTCGAGCGCGTGTACGCCTTCAAGCAGGCGATGCTATCTTCTGTCGCCAAGTCGGTCCAGTTCGTCACGCCAAGCTCGCTGACGCTACCCCAGTAGGTGTTCCCTGCTTTCGCGTCGACTACGGCGTAGTAGGAGCCGTCGTCATAGCGGTCGGAACAGCAGAAAACATGTGGATGGCTATAGCCCTTCTGCTCATAGACTATGGCGAAGTTCGTGCCGTCCGCGATTTTAACGGCTTGTGGAAGATGCACAGTCGTGAATCCCGCCGTCGCCAGCGTGCCCGAAACCGTGCTCGCGAGCGCACCGCCCGCAAGCGGGTTGGGGCTCTCGGTCGAAGTCGTGCGCGTCACGTTCGTGTAAACCGACACGGCATAGTGGTTGTTCTCTACGGTGGAATATACGCCGACCGCCGCAATCTCCTCGTTCCACGCGGACGTGAACACCGCAGCCTCCAGCGCACCTTCGTCATAATTGCCAGTATCGCCTATTACGCCAAGCGTATCGTAGCCATAAACGGCGTCGTAGTCCTCGTCTTCTGCGGCTGGGATGAACACCGCGCCCTCCCACATTGCAAAGTTCCTGTCGTAGTACGAAACGTGGTAATAGCCCCTGTCGCCATAGCCCGTCCCCCAGCTGTTCTTGATGAGCCACGCCCCGTTGCCGGACGGAGCGGTCTTGAAGTTGCCAGCCGGATAGTTGTCATCCCAGCCGACTACCGTTATGGCATGGTTGCCGTTTGCATTTACTTTGCAGTAGTAGTTGCTCGTAGATTCATACGCGCCGTCCCAGTAGATCGAGGTCGCCACTGCCCCGTAGCTCTTTATCGCATTCTTGAGCGCATTCTTGAGAGTGGCATTGTCGGAGACGCTGTTTCTGCCTGGCACCCATACGACGTTCTGGACTTTAAGAGCGGGGATCAACGGCTTTGAACTTGTCCATTCGGGTTTTGTGCCGATATAGACGTCGTTCGTTTCCGCTACCGCCCCGCCCCAGCGCAGGAGATAGGCAAGGGCCAAGTAGTTGTTGCCGCCGTCGTCGAACCCCGACTCAAAGCCGTGAAGATTAACCATGTTCTTCTCGGAAAGATCCCATTCGCCGCGGCCCGTCTTCAGGAGCTGCGTCTCGATGGTGGCACAGGCGGCGAACGCCCAGCACGCACCGACTTCGCCCTGATTCTTGACGCTTGAAATCCATCCCTCGTCGCGCGAATCCCACTTGGATGGCAGGGATGACGACGGACGGGCGGCAAAAAGCGCCGCACCCCGAGTGTTTTCCGTCTGCCGCTCGACAACGATTCGCCTCTTCGGCGGCCGGAACCCCAGGCCGCGCTCGCTGTCGCAATAGGCCGTCGCAGCACAAAAGGCGAGGAAACCAAGCGCAAATCGACGTTTCGGGCGCACAAAAGCCATAACACACCCCCAAAAGTGTGCCAACGGAATTTGATAGCAACGCCCGTCAATCATACGTTTCCGCTCATCTCCAAAGAGAGCAAGCAGAATTATATCATCTTCACCTCTTTGGGTCAACGCGGTTTGGGCTTGGAGATTCCACAAATTGCGCCCAATATTTGATATAATATTAACTTCTATAACTAAAGCGGGACTAAGCACATGAACCCGATATCAAAACCAGACTACATGCCGGTGGAAGAGCTGCGCAAGATGCAGCTCGCCAAGCTCCAGGAACTCGTCGCGTACGAATACGAGCGCGTGGCCCTGTTCCGCCGCCGCTGCGACGAAAAAGGCGTGAAGCCGCGCGACCTTGCGACTCTCGCAGACTTTGCGAAATACCCCTTCATGAAGAAGACCGACCTCCGCGACGAATACCCTTACGGGCTCACCGCGGCGCCCATGTCGGAGATCAACCGCTTCCACTGCTCGTCGGGGACTACCGGAAAGCCCATCTGCATTCCGCAGACCGCCGAGGACGTCGCGATCTGGACGGAGGGCGTCGCCCGCTGCATGGCGATGTACGGGATAACGAAGGACGACGTCGTCCAGGTCTCCTACGGCTACGGGCTCTTCACGGGCGGCCTTGGCGCACACTACGGCGCGGAGAAGCTCGGGTGCGCCGTCCTCCCGACGGGCGCGGGCAACACCGAGAAGCAGATAATGCTCATGCAGGATCTCGGCGTAACCGTCATATGCTGCACGCCAAGCTACTTCCTCCACCTCGCCACGGTCGCGGAAAAACTCGGCATCGACTTCCGCCGCGACACGAAGCTCAGGCACGGCGTCTTCGGAGCGGAGCCTTGGACTGACGAGATCCGCCAGAGGATCGAGCAGATTTCCGGCATCAAGGCGCACGACATCTACGGGCTCACCGAGATCGCGGGCCCCGGCGTCGCGGGCAACTGCGAGCACTGCCACGGGCTCCACATTTGGGAAGACCACTTCTACCCCGAGATCATCGACCCCGACACGCTGGAGGTCCTGCCAGACGGAGAGGAAGGCGAGCTCGTGTTCACCACGCTGGACCGCCGCGGGACGCCGATGGTGCGCTACCGCACGCGCGACCTCTCGCGCCTCCAGACGGAGCCGTGCCCGTGCGGGCGGACGATGCGCGTCATGGACAGGGTCCACGCGAGAAGCGACGACATGCTCATCATCCACGGCGTGAACGTCTTCCCGAGCCAGATCGAGGCCTGCCTCATGAAGGTGCCGGAAGTCGCGCCCCACTACATGATCGAGCTTTCGTCCACCGAGACGATGGACCGCTTCGAGATCAAGGTCGAAGTCCAGTCCGGCGCAGTCTCCGACACCATCTCCGCGATGGAGGCGATCCGCAAGCGCGTGGCCGCGTCGATCAAGGAGGTCGTCGGCCTCAGCCCGAAGATCACGCTCGTCGCCCCCGGCTCCCTGCCGCGCAGCGAAGGGAAGATTAAGCGCGTCATAGACAACCGCAGGAAGTAGTCGTGAGCAATTTCTTCAAGAGCGTGCGAAAGCACATCGGCAAGCTCGACGCCGCGCATCTGCGCGAGCAGTTCGCGCGGGCGGCCGATGCGCTTGAACGCTCTGAGACGCTCATCCGGACGCTGAAGGAGGGCCTAATCCGCCTCGACGCGCAAGGCGGCGTGATACAGGCGAATCCCGCTGCGCGGCGGCTTCTCGGCATGCGTCCAGAGGACTTCCTGCCGACAGTCGCCCTTCCGCTCGGCACGTCGTCGAAACGCGAGATCGCAGTCACCTACCCGGAAGCGAAGACGCTTGAGATACAGACGATCCCATTTGACGACGAGACCATCGTCTACGTGCGCGACATAACCGCAGAGAAGGCCCGCACCGAGGAGGAGCTGCGCGCAGGCGCAACGAAGGCCGTGCAGGACCTCGCCGCCGGAGTCGCGCACGAAATCGGGAACCCCCTCAACGCGATAGCGATGAACCTCCAGCTCATCGAGCGCGACCCGACCGACAAAGAGGCGATAGAGGTGTGCCGGTCGCAGGTCGCAAGGCTGGACGGCATCATACGCGGCTTCCTCGCGGCACTGCGGCCGCAGAAGCCAAACCTCGCCCCTGGTTCCCCCGCCGAGCCGCTTGCGGACTGCCTCGCCGCCCTGCGCGGGCAGTTCGAGCAGCGACAGATCAAGGTGACGCTCGACGTTCCGGCCGCCCTTCCGCCGGTGGCGATAGACAAGGCCCAGATCGAGCAGGTGTTCTTCAACCTGCTCAAGAACTCCCTTGAGGCGATAAAGGACAACGGGTCCATCGACATAGCCGTGGAGGCGGACGACCGCGACGTCACGGTCTCGATATCCGATTCCGGCGAGGGAATGGACGACGAACAGCTTGCGCATCTCTTCGAGCCGTATCGCACCTCCAAGGAAAAGGGCACGGGCCTCGGCCTCATGATTTCGAGCAGGATCGTCGCGGCGCACGGAGGCGAGATAGAAGTCTCGTCGAAGCCCGGAGAGGGAACTACGTTCCGCGTGCGCCTGCCGAGGATCGAAAAGCGCATAAGGGAACTTCCGCAGAAACCGGAGAAAGACCAATGAGCCCGGCCATCATGCAGCAGAGACCGAAGATACTGATAGTCGACGACGAAAAGCCCCTTCGCGACACATTGGCGAAGTGGTTCGCGCCATCATACGACTGCCTTGTCGCGCCAGACGCGGAAAACGCGATGTCGCTGATTGCCGCAAATCCCGGGATCGCGCTCATGATCTCCGACGTCAGGATGCCGGGGGAGGACGGAGTCTCGCTGCTTAAGAAGGCGAAGGCCGCAAATCCGTCGATGGCCGTCATTCTCCTCACCGCGTATGGAACGGTAGATCTCGCGGTTGACGCGATGCGCGAGGGAGCGGACGACTTCTTCCAAAAGCCGGTCACCGACCTCAAGGCGTTCGAGCTCAGGGTCGCAAAGGCCATCAAGACCGCTTCACTGGAGCGCGAGAACGCGGAGCTCAAGGCCCGCCTCTCGACGGAGCTCGAGGACTTCACGGGCAACTCTCCCGCCATGCGCAAGGTATATGCGCTGATACGCAAGGTCGCCCCCTCCAGCGCGACTGTCCTCGTGGAGGGGCCGAGCGGCACGGGCAAGGAGCTCGTCGCCCGCGCCCTGCATAGGCTCTCGCCCCGCGCCTCGAAGCCTTTCGTCGCCGTGGAGTGCTCGGCGTTCTCCGAGGAGCTGTTGAAGTCGGAGCTGTTCGGCTACGAGCCCGGGACCTTCACCGGCGGGCTCAAAGAAGGGAAGGCAGGCTGCTTCGAGGAGGCAGACGGAGGGACGCTCTTCCTCGACGAGATAGGCGAGATAGACATGGCGACGCAGATCGCCCTTCTTAGGACCATTGAGACGAAGGCAGTGCGCAGGCTGGGCGGCGTACAGGAAAAGCCGGTTGACTTCAGGCTTGTCGCCGCGACGAACAAGGACCTCGCCGCCATGGTGCGCGAGGGCAAGTTCCGCGACGACCTCTACTACCGGCTCAACGTGATAGACCTTCACATCCCCGCGCTCAAGGACAGGCCCGGCGACATTGCGCTTCTTGTCGCGAGGTTCCTAAAGGAGTATTCCGCCGCCTACGGAGGGACGGTAAAGGGAATCGAGCCGCAGGCCCTGAAGGCGCTCGAGGACTACGACTGGCCGGGCAACGTGCGCCAGCTCAGGAACGTAGTGGAGAAGATGGTCGTCCTCGCCTCCGGCCCGAAGCTGACTAGCGCAGACCTGCCCGTAGAGATATCGCAGGGCGCGCAGGTGGCGGCCGTCGCGCACGAGGAGGAGCCCGCAACCGTTCAGGCGCACGAGGCGGCTTCCGCCGCGAGCGTGCAGGCGACTACGACTCTCGCCGACGCGGAAAAGAGCCAGATACTCGCGGCGCTTGCCGCTGCGGGAGGGAACAAGTCCAAGGCGGCGGAGGCACTCGGCATATCGCGAAGGACCCTTCACCGCAAGCTGAATTTGTGGGGCATGAGGTAGAGAGATGGGCGAGGACGCATTCAAGGACTATCCAACTGAAAACCTCACCATGCGGTCGAGGATCCTGAAGATACCCAACCTCAAGCTCATCGAAAAGGTCGGCGACGGCGGGATGTCGACCGTATGGAAGGCGTGGGACACAGTCAACCAGAGGATTGTCGCCGTAAAGATACTCAACCGCGAGTTTGCGACGAACGGCGGGGACGTGCGGGCGTTCCGCGAAGAGGAGCGCCTGATGGAGGAAATACGCCATCCCGGCATCGTGCAGGCCTATGATTTCGACAACGGGAACGGGAACTGGTATTTCGTGATGGAGTTCGTTGACGGCTACACCTTCGCGGACCTCCTGCGGAGAAAGCAGCACGTCAGCGAGCCCGACTGCCTGCTGATATGCGAATCCGTGGCCGCCGCGCTCGACTATGCGTGGAACGACCACGGCATCGTCCACTGCGACATCAAGCCAGAGAACATCATGATAAACACCGACGGCGTGGTGAAACTGACGGACCTCGGCATTTCCCACCGCTTCGAGTTCGCGAATCCGGAGACTTTCGAGGTCCCCGACCATGTGATGGGGACTCCGGCCTACATATCGCCGGAACAAGTCTACGGCGACGTCGAGCCGGACTGCCGCGCCGACATATACTCGCTTGCGGCGACGATATTCCATCTCTCCACGGGCAGGGTGCTCTTCCCGGGGCTCGATACCGACGGAATGATGAGGGCGCACTGCAGCGAAGAGTCGCAGGCCAACGACCCGAGGGCGTATCGGCCAGAGCTCTCCGAGGGCTTCTGCCAGCTTCTCGAGGCAATGCTCGTCAAGAACCGCGACTTCAGGATCGCGTCTTGGGGCAACGTGTTCGAAATGTGCCGCGACGTCGAAGCGGGCAGGAGCTTCAAGAGCAGGGACAATGGCGCCGTCTCATCGATAAAACTTTTCAGGTAAATGTAAAATGGCAAGGACAATGAAAAAGATTGCAGTTCTCATGGGCGGGAAGTCGAACGAACGCGAAGTGTCGCTCGCCTCCGGCAAGAACGTGGCGGAGGCGCTCGCAAGCCTCGGCAAATACGAAATCGTGTGCGTCGATCTCAAGGAAGAAAATCTCGACGCCATGCCAAGGGACGTAGACGCCGCATACATCGCCCTCCACGGAGGCTGGGGCGAGAACGGCGGAGTGCAGGCCGCGCTCAACGCGATCGGCGTTCCCTACACCGGGCCGGGCGTACTTGCCTCGCAGATAGCGATGGACAAGGTGAAGACGAAGATGGTGCTTGAGATGAACGCCGTTCCGACGCCAGCCTGGGGGCTCGCAAACCCGGACACTGAAACGCCGCCCATTCCCCTTCCGGCCGTTGTAAAGCCGCCATGCGACGGCAGTTCCGTCGGGATATCAAAGGTCTCGAAGGCCGACGAATGGGCGAAGGCGCGCGACCTCGCCTTCTCCGCGCAGGGCGAGAGCCCCAACGGGCAGGGCGTCGTGCTCGTCGAGGAGTTCATCCCTGGGCGCGAGTTTTCCGTAGGCGTCATTGACGGCGATCCTCTGCCCGTCATCGAGATAGTGGCCGAGGGCGGATGGTACGGCTACCACGAAAAATACGAATCCGACAAGACGCGCTATCCATTCCTCGAAGAAGGCGAGCTCTCGGCGAAGCTCAAGGACCTGGCGGTCAAGTCGTACAAGGCCGTCGGATGCCGCGGCGTCACGCGGATCGACATGCGGGTCTCTCCGCTCGGCCGTCCGTACGTGCTCGAGCTCAATACGTCGCCCGGCTTCACGGCCCATTCGCTCGTGCCGCAGGCCGGGATGAAGGCCGGCGCCACTTTGGCGGAAGTCTGCGACAGGATCCTCTCATCTGCGGCGGTGGACAAATGAAGGCGAACAAGATAGAGCACGGAGGACACAGGAGCGCGCTGGCGGTCCTTGCAATCGTGGCAGTCGCGGCAATCGCGGTCGGCGGACTTCTCGGATACGACAAGCTGCGCTCGATCTGGCTTGAGCAGTGCGTAGTCAGGGACATGGAGTCTCAGGTCCTCATCAACGCCGGCACAATGGTGAAGGCCGACGTGATAGCGGAGGGATTCGGCCTCAAGGCGGGCGCAAACCTCGCCCTCATAGACTTCGACGAAAAGCGCAAGGCACTCCTCAAGAAGATCCCGAACCTGCGCTCGATATCGGTCTCACGCAGGCTTCCCGACAAGGTGCTGATTGCAACGGAGGAGCGCGTTCCCGTCGCAAGGATGGAAGTGCGCGGCAGCAAGACTACAACCGGCCGCGTGGCAGACGGCGAAGGTGTCGTCTTCCTCTGCCAGAGGGGGACGAGGCTTCTGCCGGTGATAAGGGAATCCGCCGCAACGGCGACTCCGCCCGGCCATCGCCTTTCAGGGCGCACTCGCGCCGCCATGGAGCTCATAGAGGCGGGACGCGACCGCGATTTCCAGGAGATCGGAATCCTCGAAGTCGATGCGACCAGCCCGGACTTCCTGCTTGCGACCCTCGGCGCGAACTACTCCAAGCTGAAGATCGCATGGGAGGGCATGGACAGCCATCCGACGGCTGCAAGCCGCGCGAGCCTTAAGAGGCAGCTTTCTCACCTGACGAGCGCGATGCGCTCCAGGCTCGGCGACGACGCCGTAGTCTGGAACGCGACAGACTTCTCTAAACCCGGCCGCATATACGCTGACAACAAGGACAAGAGGAAATGAGCAGCATACACGCCGCACTGGAAATCGGGACGACGCGCACGGTCCTCGCCATCGCCGAGGCCACTGGAGGAGGACGCCTGTGCATAACGAGCAAGGCCGAGATTCCGTCCTCCGGAATACGCAAAAGCCAGATACTGAACATCCCCGACGCGACGCAGTCCATTAGGTCCGTCCTCCGCGAGGTCGAGAAGCGGCAGGAGGCCAACGGCTCGAAGATCACCATCGGGAATGCCGTGCTCGCGATTTCCGGCCAGCACATCATGGCCACGCGAACTGACGGGCAGGCGATTGTCGAAAGCGGGCGGGTCGGCGACGTCGAGATACAGGAAGTAGTCCGCCGGGCGCGGGAGATGCCAATACCAAAGGGGCGGGAGCTCCTCGACGTCGTGGACCAGGACTACGTCCTCGACAGGCTTGGCGGCATAACCGCCCCCAAGGGAATGTCCGGCAAGCTTCTGCGGCTCAACGCCTTGCAGATACACGCCGACGCTAACCGCATACAGGACGCCCGCAGCGCTGCGGAGGGCGCACATCTTGAGATAAGGGACGCAATATTCGCCACAACCTGCGCTGCCGACGCCGTCCTTGAAGAGCATGAAAGGCGCAACGGGACCCTCGTCCTCGACCTCGGCGGCGGATCTACCGGCTACGCCGTATATTGCGACGGGTTCCTCCTTGCCGCTGGAGTGATCGGCGTAGGCGGCGACCATGTAACCAACGACATAGCTCATGCGTTCCAGACGACAAACGCGCAGGCAGAACAATTGAAGACCGAGGAAGCGAGCGCAATTCCCGTGCGGCGCACCGGAGAGGGCGAGAGAGTTCGCATAACCGGATCGTCCGCGCTGATGGAGAGTAGGACGATCTCGCGCCTGTCACTCGACACTGTCGTGAACGCGCGCCTCAAGGAGCTCTTCGCCATCATCAGGGAAAGGCTCGAAGACCAGGATCTCGTGCACAGGCTCCACGCTGGTGCGGTCATTACCGGCGGAGGGGCGGGGATGAAGGAGCTTCCTCGCCTCGCCGAGCAGGAACTTGGCATGAGCGTGCGCATCGGACGCCCGATTCACATGGACGGCCTCGACGGCGAAAAGGCCCCGTGGTCGTTCGCGGCGATTTCAGGCGCCCTCATGTTCGCCCACGCCAACTACGAGGACAGGTCCCTCTTGGACGACATTTTCGGGAGGTTCTTCAAATGAGCGACAGCCGGTCAATGCTTCTCATTGGCGTCGGAACCGCCGGCGCACAAATAGCCCGCGGGGTCTCTCGCGCATATGGAGACGGCCTCAGGTACGCAATCGCCGACACAGACGCCTCCACTGGCGAGGGCGCGGGCGACTTCATACTGCTTGGCGGCGACCGCCTCTCCGGGCGGGGGTCCGGCGGCGACGTGGCCATGGCCAGGCTTGCCGCGGAGGACTCGGTCCAGACACTTGACGCCAAGATAGAAGGCGTCAGGCTGACGGTAGTGGTGACCTGCCTCGGAGGCGGCACCGGAGGCGGCGCCACGCTGGAGATACTGAAGAGGCTCTCGTCGCTCGGAATGCCGACGATCGTCTTCGCGACGCTTCCATTTCTCTTCGAGGGCGAAGACCGCCAGCGCAACGCGCGCGGCGTGATGTCCATGATCGAGGACGTGGCAGGAGCCGCGATATTCCTTCCTCTCGACAAGCTCGTAGCGGGGGAGGACGTAATGGAAAGCGCGATGAGGCGGGCGACCGACTCCGTCGCAAGCGGAGTCACGCTATTCTGGCGGCTCGTGGAAAAGCCTGGCTACCTGAAGCTCGACGCAGACCGACTCCGCCACCTCATATCCGGCGCCGGCAGAGGCCGGTTCGCAGCCGTGACCGCGCAGGGGCCGGACCGCGCGGCGCAGGCTGTCGACATGCTCATAAGATCGGAGACGCTCGCAATTGCGTCGGCGGCTCCAAAGGCCGTACTCTGCGGAGTGCTCGCCGGAGACGACCTACGGCTCAGCGAACTCGGCCAGATCGCAGACGGCATCCAGGAGACATTCGGGAAGCAGATCCCGTTCGCGCTCGGGACGGTCAACGACGAAGCCACGTTCTCCGGGCGGCTCGCCGCAGTCGTGATGATCTTCGAGATGGACGGCTCGTCCGCCCTGCCACCAGGCGAATCTAAGGCGTCGGCGGGAGGGCATCGCCCCAAGCGTGCAAAGAGCGTCCTCGGCACGGGACCGTCAAAGAGAGGCCGCTTCAACAACGCGGAACCCACCGTCTGGCGCGGAGAGGACCTCGACGTGCCGACATTCATGCGACGCGGCATAAGCCTCGACTTCTGATGAGAGACGGACATGTCAGGGTGCTGCCGCTTCATGTGGCAAACAAGATCGCCGCGGGCGAGGTTGTGGAGCGCCCTGCGAGCGTCGCAAAGGAGCTGATCGAAAACGCGATCGACGCAGGGGCCTCAAACATAAAGGTGGCCATCGCGCAGGGCGGGCGCAAGCTCGTGTCCGTGCAGGACGACGGCTGCGGAATGGAGAGGGAGGATGCCGTGCTCGCGCTCGAGCGCCAGGCGACTTCCAAGATCCTTGACGTCGACGACATAGAGAGGATCGACACCCTCGGATTCCGCGGCGAGGCGATTCCGTCGATAGCGTCCGTATCGCGCCTCTCGATAACCACGAGGCGCAAGGACTCCGACGAGGGGACGCGCGTTGTCGTGAACGCGGGCACGCTCGTGGAGACATGCGCGGCAGGCTGCCCTCCGGGAACGCTCGTCGAAGTGCGCGACCTCTTTTGCAACGTTCCCGCCAGACGCAAGTTCCTGAGGTCGCAGGCCACGGAGGAAAGCCACGTAAAGGCGGTCTTCACTCTCCACGCCCTCGCCCATCCGTCGATAGGCTTCACGTTGGAGGTGGACGGACGGGAAGTCCACAGGCTCGCGCCGTCGGAAGATCTCGCAGACCGAGTCCGGGACCTCTTCGGGCTTGAGTTCGCAGAGCGCCTCTCGCCGATCCCGAAGAGAGATGGAGGAGCCGTGTCCGTCTCCGGCTTCGTCGAAAGGCCCAACAGCTCCGCTACGACGCGGCGCGAACAGTATGTGTTCGTGAACGGCCGTCCGGCGAGCGCGCCGCCGATTGCATACGCCCTCAAGGAAGCATATCCCAGCCGCGCCGGTGACTCGCGCCCTGCCGTGATACTCTTCATAAACCTTCCTCCTACGCAAGTGGATGTCAACGTGCATCCGACGAAAAAGGAAGTGCGCTTCCGCGACAACGCCTCAGTGAGGCAGGCCGTCATGGCGGCGGTGGAGGCGGCGCTGAACTTACCGTCTGCCTCCAGGGAAATGCCATGGGCTCCCGCAGAGCCGCAGGTTTCGAGAGAGTCATTTACGTCGGCGTCGTTTGCGCCAGCCAAGTCAGCCGCGCCGGCCGAATTGCCGATTGCCGCGCCATCACCCACTTTGCCTATTGCCGCGGTGGAGCCTGTCCCCGTGCAGGACGAGATTCGGCTGGAAGTCTCGACCGACGGCGCAAACGCAAGCCCCTGGCGTTGGTTCAAGTTCCTCGCACAGTCTGAAAGCGGATACCTGCTGATCGAGACAGACGCCGGGATAGTGACAATCAACCCTGTCGCGGCGAGGGAGCGGATAACTTACGAGAGGCTTCTCCGCAGAAGTGACAACGCCCCTGCGGCGGCACAGGCCCTTCTCATACCGGAGACAGTCAGGCTCTCGCCCGTTGATTTTGCGCGAATCAAGGCTTCGCTTGGCGAGATCCGCGCAATGGGATTCCAACTTGAGGAATTCGGCCTCGACACCTTCAAGATAGACGCAGTGCCGCAGGCGATAGGGACGGCCTCGCCCTCTGCGATCCTCTCGACCGTCGCCCACGACCTTTCGGAAAGCGGGGCGCGGCGCGGCGGTGGCCGCTGGCGCGAGGAACTCATCGCGAAGTCCGTCGCGCGCTCATTTGCAGGAGCATCCGCAAAGCTCGACCGGGAGTCTGGCTCCCGTCTGGTCGAAGAGCTTTGCGGATGCCGCATGCCCTACGTCTGCCCGCGCGGGAAGCCAGTGATGATCTTCACTTCCACGCGCGAGCTAGACCGCAGGTTCGACAAGGCGTAGGCCCTTAGGCCTTAGTCACCTTGCCGGCTTTGAGGCAGCGCGCGCAGACGCGCATGCGCTTCGTGTTGCCCTTCCCGTCGGTCGTGCGGACCGTCTGGAGGTTGGGCAGGAAGCGGCGCTTCGAGATGCCGGTCGTGTGGAGACCGATGCCGCCCTTGTATTTCGGCGAACCCTTGCGGACGATGACATTGCCGACCGAAGGCCCCTTACCGCATATTTCGCAAACTCTAGACATTTTCTTACTCCTTTCGTAGTAGGTCTTCAGTTGGCCTCGCCGGGCTGCCACTCGACATTCGCGAAGGCGTTGTCGAACGCGGCGGAAAGACCGCCGAGGTTGTCGCTGCCCGCGCTCTGCGAAGGCTTCTCGGCCCCCTCTTCGCCAGCCACTTCCGACGCAAGGGCCTTGACCTCGTCTTCTGTCATGGACATCGCGCGGATGGAAAGCCCGATGCGACGCTCGCCGCGATCGACCTTGACGACCCTTGCCTCGACCTCCTGGCCGACTTCGAGGGCGTCCTTGACCTTCTCGACGCGCTGGTCGGAGATCTGCGAGATGTGGACGAGCCCGTCAACGCCGTCCTCAAGCTCCACGAAGGCGCCGAACGAGGCGATCTTCGAGACCTTGCCCTTGACGACAGAGCCGACAGGGAACTTCTTCGCGATCTCGTCCCACGGATCGGGCTGGGCCTGCTTGAGGCCGAGCGAGATGCGCTGCTCCTTCGGGTTGACGTCGAGAACGACCGCCTCGACGACCTGGCCCTTCTGGAGGCACTCCGAAGGATGGTTGATCTTGCGGGTCCAGCTCATGTCGCTGATGTGGATCATGCCGTCGATGCCCTCCTCGAGCTCGACGAACGCGCCGTAGGCCGTGAAGTTGCGGACCTTGCCGGTGATCTTCGAGCCTGTCGGGAAGCGCTCCTGCACGGTGTCCCAAGGATTGTCCTGCGTCTGGCGGATTCCGAGGGCGATCTTCTGGTTCTTGACATCGACCGAGAGGACGACGACCTGCACCTCGTCTCCGACCGCGAGCATGTCGGAAGCGCGCGCAACGCGCTTCGTCCAGCTGAACTCGGAGATGTGGACGAGGCCCTCGATTCCAGGGGCGATTTCGACGAACGCGCCGTAGGCCGCGAGATTGACGACCTTGCCCTGCACGCGCGAGCCGACGGGGAACTGCTCCTGGATGGAGTCCCACGGATTGGACTGCGTCTGCTTGAGGCCGAGCGAGATGCGCTCGCGCTCGCGATCCACGTCGAGGACCATGACGTCGAGCTCCTGCCCGACCTTGAGGACTTCGCTCGGGTGCTTGACGCGGCCCCAGCTCATGTCCGTTATGTGGAGGAGGCCGTCGATGCCGTCGAGGTCGATGAACGCGCCGAAGTCGGTGATGTTCTTCACGCGGCCCTTGCGCACTTCGCCCTGCTGGAGCGAGGCGAGAAGCTCCGCCTTCTTCTCGGCGAGAGTCCCCTCGATGAGCTCGCGGCGCGAGACGATGAGGTTGCGGCGCTCGCTGGAGATCTTGATGACCTTGAAGTCGTACGTCTGCCCGACATAGGGATCGAGCTCCTTGACCGGGGTGACATCGACCTGCGAACCGGGGAGGAACGCCTCGACGTCGTCGATCTTGACGAGAAGCCCGCCGCGCACCGCGCTCTTGATGGTGCCAGTGACTACGCAGCCCTCGACATAGCGCTCAAGGATCTTCTCCCAGCGGATCTTCTCGTCCGCGCGCCTCTTCGAAAGCTCGACCATGCCCGTCTTGTCGTCCTCGAGCTTCACGAGCATGACGGTCACGCTGTCGCCCGCCTTGACTTCCACGTCGTCGCCGAACTCGGCGAGGGGGATGGATCCCACCGACTTGTAGCCGATGTCGACAAACACCTCGTCGCCCTTGACGGCGCTGACCGTCCCTTCGACGAGGCTTCCGTTCTTGAACTTGGACTCCTGTCCGTTTTCCGCGAGCATCTCAGCCATCGCGGATGACCGCGCCTGAGGGGCGGTCGGTTTTCTGATTGCCATACTTTTCCGTACTTTACTGTTTGATCACGATCGCGGTTTTCTGCCGCGTCTGCACCGTCATTGGTCGCAGAGCCGTGAATTATACCAAAAAGACCGGCCCAAAGGCAAGCCCCCTCCCCGCAGAATCATATTCCATCATCACGAATTTTTTACTGGAGTTTGACCGCCGCATTTCGCAAATAAACCGCATGGACATGAAGAGTTCTCATCCATCGACATGCCGATCACCCCAGATAGACTGTCGAAGATTTGATTCACCATCGTCGCGCGGAGCTGAATGTCGTCCACTAATCAACTTCCACTATCGTCCCCGCAAGATGCAAACTGCAATGCGTCCCCGGCCAGCCTCAAGATGAAGTTCCTACCGTGCATCGACGACTGTTGGCGATGGTACCGGTGGAATTGTTGGTGATAAGCCAGATCAAATCGACCTGCCTGATGTTGCGGTGATGAATCAGTCCCTTCTCAGAAGCCCCCTTCTACTCCGCCTTCACGATTCGCGGGGCCAGTCCCCACGATTCCGACTCCCTCGGGGACAGGCCCCGCAAAAGGCCCTTTTTGCAGCGGTCTTGTGCGTCGTCTCATGCCGCGACCTCCTTCGCGAGCCTCCATCCGTGCGTCGCAAAGCCAAGATCCTCCACCGCCCGCGCGGGAACGCTCCGGCTTCGGAAGCAGCTGCCAAGCGCAAACGCCGTCGCAACAACGAAGACCATGCTCCCG
>JBGUVV010000181.1:0-5776 GCA_045220525.1 Kiritimatiellia bacterium | reverse complement strand
GTCCCTGTCCTTCTTCTTCAGAACCTCCTTCCTCCACCTCGACAGCTTGCCTTTCCAATTTGACCCACGAGATTGTACAACTTTCGGTCTTTGCCGCGTAAACTTGACTGTTGGCAAGGGGATGTGTTAGACTACGTGGCATCATGAAAAAGAGTATGCTGAAGGGCGTGGCCCTTTTACTTGCGGTTGCCGGTGCAATGGGAGCAAAGGCTCAGGCCGACAACGTCCTGCCATGGAAATCGTCGTCGGCGATGAGCGCGGATTTCGCGGTCCGTGAGATCGACGCCCTTGACGTGAAGTGCGACGAGGCCTGGTGTTCGCTTAGGACGAAGGCCGAATACGATTCCTACCGCCTTGGCCTCAAGGCGAAGATGATGGCCGCGATAGGGACCATGCCCGAGCGCACTCCGCTCAACGCCCGCACGGTCGCAACGCTGAAGCGCGACGGCTATTCGGTCGAGAAGGTGATATTCGAGTCCATGCCGGGCGTGTTCGTGACGGCGAACCTCTTCGTCCCCGACGGCTCCGGCAGGAGACCCGCGGTAGTGATGAGCTGCGGCCACGCGGACTTAGGCAAGGACTGCCTGACTTATCTCAGGGCATGCGTCATTGCGGTACGGCAAGGTTTTGTCGCCCTCATGTTTGATCCACACTATCAGGGGGAGCGCCGCACCTCGCTGCGCAAGAAGTCGTGCCCTGCTCACATCGAAATGGGGCTTCGCGGCTCGCTGATCGACTGGTCGGCCCCGCTCCTGCGCATCTGGGACGGCATGAGGGCGATAGACTATGTCGTAACGCGCCCGGAGGTGGATCCTGAGAGGATTGGCTACATGGGGCAGTCGGGAGGCGGCACCATGACGGCGCTCATGGAGGCGGCCGACGACCGCATCAAGGTCGCAGCTCCAAGCTGCTTCCTCACGAGCCTTAGGGCCCTTTGCGCCGAGATGGGCCCGCAGGATGGCGAGCAGAACATATACGGACAGCTTTCCTTCGGGCTCAACCACACGGGCTATGTGCTGATACCCGACATCCCCATAGCCGTAACGTGCAAGTTCTCCGACATGTTCCCCTATACGGGCGTCAGGACCCTCTTCAAGACGGTACGGACGCTTGAGTCGAACGTCGGCATCGGCGAGCGGGCGTTTCTCAACTGCGCGCCGGGGCCCCACGGCTGGACCGAGGCGACGGAGCAGTCGTCCGTAAAGTTCCTCGCAAGGCACCTCATGCCGGAATGCCGCGACTTGGCAATAGACCTTGAGGATCTCTGGCAGCTGGACATCGGCTACGACATCTCGAAGGTCGATGTTGGCCTTGCCGAAGACGAGCGGGGCTGCACCGAGTCACGCACGACCGAGTCCCTCCCGGGGTGGCGCTCCATCATGGACGTCATCGCCGACCGCGCGGCGAAGTTCCGCGAGAAGCGTCGCCCGCTTGGCGCCGCCGCCCGCGCCGAGGCCGTCCGCAGGCTGGCGAAGGTCAAGCTTCCGCCTGAGACGGGCTACCGCGCCAAGGAGGCGGGGAGCGCATTTGAGGATGGATGCAACGTCGCACGGGTGGTTGTCCAGTATCCCGTGACAGGGCATATGCTCCCTGCGGTCTGCGTCGCAAGGCCGGGCGCAGACAAGGAGCCTATCGTCGTCGCGGCGTGGGGCGGGCGCACGAACGGCCTTGAGATTGCGAGGAAATACGTCGAGACCGGGCATCCAGTCATGGTGGTGGACGTTTCCGGCGTCGGCGAAATCGGCCGCGAGAAGTTCTTCTTCTACGGCGCGAACGACCGCCCCGACGAGGGGCTTGGCGCGATGTGCTACCTAATGGGCGAGCCGCTCGTCGGGCGACGGGCGACGGACATGCTGGTTCTGGCGGAGGTGATGTCAAGGCGCTGCGGCGGGCAAAAGCCCGTCCTGGTCGCGTCCGGTCCGCTTGCAATCCCCGCCGCGCATGCATGGGCGGCCTGTCCTTCTTCGTGGGCTGGCGTTGAGGTTATCAACGCCCCTGCGTCGTGGCGCGACTGCGTCGAAGGCGGAAAAGAGCGCCTTGCGGCGACGCGCTATGCCGACATCGTGCCGACGGCGTATATCGAGTACGACTGGGTGGATTTGCTTCCGTGAAAGTGCCTCCGGTGCGTTTTCGACGGGTAAATTATGGTATAATATGCTTTGCTTGGAAACAGGCGGACATGGAAACACAAACTAACGAACAGGAAGGAAGGTCGGAGAATGGCTATTAATCGTCGCGAATTTCTCAAGGGAACGGCTTGGATGGGCACTGCGGCTGTCGCCGCCGGATGTCATCTGAACAGGCTTGGGTTTGGCGAAGGCGGCTTTATGCAGAACTATGCATACCGCAAGCTTGTCGGCAAGCGCATCCGCGTTGGCTTTGTGGGCATTGGTTCGCGCGGCTCTGGGGCCGTCCACCGTGTTTCCATGATCCCCGGCGTCGACATAGTCGCGCTCTGCGACAGGGATCCCAAGCGCGTCGAGCTCAACCTGAAGTGGCTGGCCGACAAGAAATATCCTATCGTTCCGAAGTCCTACGTCGGCGACGAGGCTTACAAGCAGCTTTGCGACTTCGGGGAATGCGACGTCATCTATTGCGCGACGCCGTGGGCGCTGCACCAGCCCGTCGCCCTCAGGGCCCTGAACGGCGGCAAGATCGCGCTTGTGGAGGTCACGAGCGCGCTGACGACAGAGGAGTGCTGGGAGCTCGTGGAGGCTTCCGAGAAGTATCGCCTGCCGTGCATGCAGCTTGAAAACTGCGTCTATGGCGAAATCGAGCTCCTTGAGCTCAACCTCGCCCGCCTCGGCATGTTCGGCGAGATCAACCACGCAGAGGGCGCGTACATACACGACCTCCGCGAGGTCATCCCGTCCGTCGGCACGCACTACAACACCGAGTGGGTGTGGCGCTACGGGGAGAACATGGTGCACAAGGGCAACCGCTACCCGACGCACGGGCTTGTGCCGATCTGCCAGACCATGGGCATCAACCGCGGAGACCGCTTCGACTACCTCGTCTCGCTCGAGAACGGGCCGCACAACGTGAACTACGAGTATTTCAAGAAGGAGTTCCTTGCAGACGCCGACCCGCGCAGGAACGACCCGCCGGCCGAGATGGGCGACATGAACACGACGCTCATAAAGACCGTGAACGGCAAGTCCATCATGGTGCAGCACGACGTCAGCTCGCCCCGCCCGTATTCGCGCATAAACCTCATCAGCGGCACGAAGGGCATCGTCCGCGACTTCCCGTTCCAGTGCGCGTTCGAAGACAAGTGCTTCGACCGCAAGGCTCATTCCTGGTTCGAGGACAAGGACGCCGAGGCCATTCGCGAGAAGTACATGCACCCGATGTGGCGCGACGTCTCCGAGACGGCCAAGAAGGTGGGCGGCCACGGAGGCATGGACTTCATCATGGACCTCAGGTGGGCGTGGTGCCTTCAGAACGGCGAGCCGCTTGACATGGACGTCTACGACCTCGCGGCCACGAGCTGCCTCTGCGAGCTCACGGAAACTTCCGCAAGGAACGGCTCCAAGCCGATTTCGATACCCGACTTCACCCGCGGCAACTGGCGCAACGTCGAGCCGTGGGGGGTCGTGAACGTCGATCTCAGGAAGATGGGTCTCGACAAGGGTTCCGTGAACAAGGACAACGCGGCGCTTAATGTCTAAACTCGCCGGGCAGATCGTCAGATATGGCGTCATCGGCGCTTTTGCGACCGCGATAAACATCGCGGTCGCAGAGGCGTGCGCTGCGTGGGTCTGGCCCTGCCTTTCGTCTGACGACGTTTTCGTAAGGCTGCTCGGCCTTGCGCAGGCGTCCGTGCCGGACGCAGTCCGCGCGGAGAGGGCGGTCGCCTGCAACCTCGTCGGCTTTTTCGTCGCAAATGTCGTGTGCTGGCTCCTCAACAGGCGTTTTGTCTTCACGCCGGGGCGCCATCACTGGTTCCTCGAGTGGATTTATTTCCTTGCCGGAAGCGGCTTTGCCATTTTCTGCGGAAGCGTGGTCATATGGGCGCTTGTGCGGTATTTCGGCGTCCAGACTTCGTATTCGTTCGCCGTGAACGTCCTCGTTTCGGTGGCCGTGAATTTCGTCGTCAGGAAGTTCTTTGTGTTCAAGGGGTGATGCCGTGATGAAAACACTGACAGCGTTCATTGTAGCATGGAGTCTTTTCGGGGGCGGCGAGAAGAAGCAGTCGGCCCCTCCTGCGCCTGCCGCTCCAGACGCGCAGGCCGTCCAGGCTGCCGTTGACAAGGCCGTTTCCGTCGTCACGGAAAAGGCCGTAAAGGAGGCGGCGGAGAAGGCCGCGTATGACGCCGCAGCCGCAAAGGCGGCGGAGGAGAAGGCCGAGAAGCTCAGGGAAGAGGCGCGTGCCGACGCCGAGAAGCTTCGCCTTGAGGCGCGTGCCGACGCCGAGAAGCTTCGCCTTGAGGCGCGCGCCGACGCTGAGAAGGCCCGCGAAGAGGCCAAGACAGACGGCGATCTCAAGCAGAAGCAGATAGAGACGAGGGTTTTCCGCCTAAACCACGCCTCCGCCCTCGAGGTGGCCGAAAACCTCAACAACATGTGGAACGGCGAGTTTGGCCAGGTCTGGAAGGTGTCGAAGATGGCCATTGCGTTCCCGGAGCCGAACTCGGTCATGGTAACCGCGCCTCGGCTTATACTCGACGCCTGCGAGAAGGCGGTCAGTGAACTTGACGTGGAGGCCCGCCAGGTCTATGTCGAAGCTCGTTTCGTGGAGCTTGGCAACAAGGCGAGCCACAAGGTCGGCATAGACTGGTCCATGCTCGACGGGATGTCGGGGACGGCCAACATGGGCGGCGGCATTCAGCAGCACTATGTCGGCAAGGGGGTTACTGGCTATTCCCGCGTGATAACCAGCAAAGCCGACGGCACTACCTCTTTCAGCGTGCAGGGCGCCGACACCGAGAACGCGGGGAACAAGGTGTTTGGCAGCTCCAACGGGACGATCTCGTATTTCAACGGGACTCTCAACTTCTCCCAGATGTCGCTCACCTTGAGGGCGCTTGACGCGACCGAGGACGCGAGGACGTTCTCGAACCCGAAGATAATCGTCTCCTCTGGAAAGAAGGCCGTCGTTGACATGACGACGAAATATCCCAATGTCAAGGTCTCCGCGAAGCGCACCGAGGCAACGGCCTCCACATCCCTCGACATCGCATCCAGCATGGAGGCCATCCCTGGCGAGGACAAGTTCATGTTCGCAAGAGAGGCGTTCTTCAGCTGGGGCATTTCGCTTGAGGTGACGCCGCGCATCGGCACCAACGGGCTTATAAACGTCTCCATCGTGCCGACTATCAGCAACCAGCGGGACTGGGTTTTGACGGGCACGGACTCCAGCGACGGCGATTCCGGGACGATATCCACGAAATACCCTGTGATAGACGTCCAGCGGCTTGTCACGGAGTTCAGCCTCGAAAGCGGCACTACCGCCGTGATAGGAGGTCTTTCGGTGACAAAGGAGGAGCAGGTCGACACCGGCATTCCGGTCCTGCGCGACATACCATGGATCGGTCCGAGGCTCTTCGGGTCGATGGAGCGCGTGAAGGTCCAGAAGGAGATAATCGTGTTCGTGACCGTCGGCCTTGTCGATCCGCACGTTATGGTGCCTGACGCGGGACTTCCCAAGAACGCCGTGCTCGGCCGCCAGTACACGGAGGGGCGGAAGCTGGAGCCCGGCGACCGCGAGCAGCGCAACATCGAGGGCATCGACTCCCTTGACATGCGTCCGCTCGACGAGCAGGCGAAGGATCCC
>JBGUVV010000180.1:0-10313 GCA_045220525.1 Kiritimatiellia bacterium | reverse complement strand
CTCGACAACTATACCATGTGCGCGTCGCGGGGCGTGGGAGGAGTTGCCTTCTGGGGCGACGGCGAATGGAAGACGTATCCTGACTGGGAATCAGCGAAGGTGCTTCACACGGGCGACGACTACTGCGAATTCGAGCTTGTCTATCCTGCGTTTGCGGCGGCAGGGAAGATGTCGTGCCATGTGACGCTTAAGCGCGGCGACCGCTTCTTCAGGTGCGACGTTCGTTTTGAGCATCCCGAGCGCTTTAGAAAGGACTTCCGCGCAGGCCCCGGGATCGACCTTGATTCGAGTCGCGATCACAAGGGCGTCGTCGTCGAGGAAGACGGCCTTGTATCCCTCTTCGAGGACGAGAAGGGCTCTAACGGCTCTACGATGGAGGCGATTTTCGTGGCGCCTGGCGAGTCGGTTAAAGTCATGACTGACCACATGAACTGCCGCGTTCTCGCCTTCAACAGGCCAAGCTTTACGTATTGGGCGGGTGCGAATTGGTCGAAGGCCGGGGAGATTACCACTCCACAGGGCTGGATCGAGGCCGTGAGGAAGTTCCGCTCGACGGTTGTAGAGAATTCACCACAAATGAAAGGCAAATGCAAATGAACGTAATTGCTCTTGTAATGCTGGCTACGACAGCGAACTTCGCCGTTCAGACGGCGTGCCATCCCGACGACGTGAAGAGCTACGACACCGCGAAGCTCCGCGAGAGATTTGTAATGGAGAAGGTGATGGCTCCTGACGAAATCAACTTCACCTACACGATGTATGACCGTCTCGTCTATGGCGGCGCGATGCCGGTCGAGAAGGTGCTGACGCTTGAGCCGTTCGACGAGCTCAAGGCCGAACACTTCCTCGATAGGCGCGAGCTTGGCGTCATCAACGTCGGCGGCGCAGGCGTAGTCACGGTCGACGGCGAGAGTTTCGAGCTTGCGTTCAAGGAGGCCCTCTACGTCGGCTGCGGGAAGAAGGTGGTCAAGTTCAAGTCGCTTGACAAGGCGAACCCAGCAAAGTTCTACATAAACTCCGCGCCGGCATATAAGGCGTTCGTCACGCAGAGGATAACGTCGGACCAGGGCTGCAAAAAGCCAGGCTACACCATCGGCAACTACATCAAGGCCGGGAAGATGGAGGAGTCGAACGACCGCGTCATCAACCAGCTCATAGTCTATCCCGTCCTTTCAAAGGTCGAGGGCGGCGGATGCTGCCAGCTTCAGATGGGGCTCACGGAATTGAAGCCCGGCAGCGTCTGGAACACGATGCCGCAGCACACGCACAACCGCCGCATGGAGGCGTATTTCTACTTCAACGTCCCCAAGGGTCAGGCCATCTGCCACCAGATGGGTCGTCCGGACGAGCAGCGTCTCGTATGGCTCCACAACGAGCAGGCGATCACCGCCCCTGAGTGGAGCGTCCATTCCGCAGCCGGAACGTCCAACTACATGTTCATATGGGGGATGGGCGGCGAGAACCTGAACTACGGCGATATGGATAAAGTTAAAGTGGAGGAGATGAGATGATAACTTACGATTTGTCTGGGAAGACGGCCTTGGTGACAGGGTCGAACCGCGGCATCGGCAAGGCCATGGCCGACGCGCTCGAAGAGGCAGGCGCGAAGGTGATACGCACGTCTTCAAAGGAGTGTGACCTTTCGGACAGGAAGGCGGTATATGCCTTCATCGAAAAGGTCAAGAAGAACGACCGCATAGACATCCTCGTGAACAACGCGGGGACGATTCTGCGCAAGCCGGCGGCGGAGCATCCCGACGAGTGGTGGGACAAGGTGATCAACGTCAACTTGAACTCGCAGTTCCTGCTGGCGCGCGAGTTTGGCCGCGACATGGTTGAGCGCGGCTGGGGCAAGATAGTCTTCACTTGCTCTTTGCTGACGTTCCAGGGCGGCATCACGGTGCCGGGCTACGCCGCGTCGAAGGGCGGCGTCGGCCAGCTCGTCAAGGCACTCTCGAACGAATGGGCGCAGAAGGGCGTCAACGTGAACGGAATCGCGCCGGGATACATTGCGACCGACAACACTGCCGCGCTGCGCGCCGACCCGGTGCGCTCCCGCCAGATACTCGAGCGCATACCGGCTGGGCGCTGGGGCGAGGCGTCGGACATCGCGGGCGCATGCGTGTTCCTCTGCTCACCGGCGGCGGCGTATATCCACGGAGCGATAATACCGGTGGACGGCGGTTGGCTCGCCAGGTAACGCCGGAATTGCATTCTCTGGTAGCCGTGATGGATACGGCGGCGTTCTTTGACTTGGACGGGACGCTCATAGATTCGAAGGCGGATCTGTGCGCGACGGTCAACCACGTGCGACGCGACCTGGGGCTCGCTGAGCTGCCGCAGGACGAGGTGATAAGCCACGTCGGGCGAGGTGCGCGGCATCTTCTTGCGACGGCGATCCCCGAGAAGGCCGATGACGTTGATTCCCTGATGGAAGGCTTTATGGGGCGGTATGGCGAACACATGCTGGAGTCCGTCACGCTCTACCCGGGCGTTCGCAGCACGTTGGAAGAGCTTGCGGACCGCGGCTGGCTGCTCGGCATAAACACGGCGAAGCCGTCGTTCGCCGTTCACGCGATCCTCGAGAAATTCGGCCTTTCGCGGCTTTTCGGCGACGCCGTCATTGCTGGCGGCGACTGCGCGGAGATGAAGCCAAGCGCGCTGCCGCTCCGCGAGTGCGCCGCCCGTATGCACGGCCACCGCCTTTCCCCGAACGACTGGATGGTCGGCGACAACTGGACCGACATCGACTGCGCGACGAACGGCGGCATCAAGAGCGCGTTCTGCACGTATGGCTTCGGCACCATCCGCGATTCGCACTGCACTGTGCGAATAGCCTCCTTCCCCGAGCTCCTCGACCATCTCAATCGCTGTGAATGAATCAACTGTCGCGTCACTGAGCGTTGAGACTGGCTACATCTGCCGCGCTTGACCCTAAGCGCGGCGGTTTGGTATAATTTGCAATAAAAGATGTGCATGCTTGACGAGATACGTGCGAGGCGTGACGAGATATACGCAATCGCGAGGAAGCACAAGGCCGAGAAGCTTTGGGTCTTTGGTTCTTGCGCCCGCAAGGAGGAGCGTCCTGATAGCGATGTTGATTTCCTTGTTAAGTTTGCGCCCGATGTGAGCTTTAGAGACTACGACTTGATCGAGAGTGGATTTTCCGAGTTGCTTGGTCGAGGCGTTGATATTGTTTCTTCATCCGTGTTGCCGAACTCGCTGCGTTTTGCCAACAGGGTATGCAGAGAGGCGGTTGCTGTATGAGATGCGGCGGCGCAGACTATCGCGATGAAGCACGGTTGGAGCACATGATGCGTGCTGCCAAGCGCATAAGAGCGCAGCTGGGCGGACTGGATCGCGCAATGCTTGCTGAAGGTGAAGATCGCACGGAACTGATCATCTACAATCTGCAGGTGCTTGGCGAGGCGGCAAACAACGTTTCGGATGAAATGTGTGCAAAGCATCCGGAGATTGACTTCAAGGGATGGGCCAGCATGAGGCATCGTCTTGTTCATGACTATGCGAACATTGATCTTGATGTTGTGTGGAATGCGGTCTGCGGCGACTTGCCCCAACTGGAACAGGCGTTGAAGCCGATAGTTGACGCATTGCCTGCGGAACCATCTCCGCCGTCAAACTTGTCGGATTTTTTGTAGCTGTTGCAAAATGGCCGTTAAAATCCTCACTCTTGCCTTCGCCGCGCTTGAAACCGAGCGCGGCGTTTTGGTGTAATATGCGGCGTCTTTCCTTTTTGGGGAATGGGGAGGAACCCCGTTGGCGTTATCTTCTTCGTGGCTAATCACCACCCCGTTCGCTTCTTTAGGGTCGTTATCAAGTTGCCTTTGGAGTTGCAAGCGGCGAGGTAGGTTTTTGCAGGGACTTTTGCGGGGGGTTGACCGAAGGTGCAGGTTTTTGGTATAATTCGCACTGTTTTGGCCGTAAGAGTGTAGCGCGCGTGCGCGAGAGTATTGCGGAAAATTACCAGAAAAGGCATTCATGGATCAGATAAGGATCAGTGCGGAAGTCCGTGCAGAGCAAGGCACGGGGGCTGTCCGCAGGCTTCGCCGGCAGGGAATGATACCTGGGTCGGTGATGAAGATGAACAAGGGCGGCACGGAGCTCATAAAGCTTCCGCGCCATGGTTTCATGATGGCGATGCGCGGACGCACCGGAAAGCAGCTCCTCGTAACGCTCGACATGAACGGGTCGGAAGTTCCCGCGCTTCTGCGCGAGATGCAGAACGACGTTCTCGACGGAACGCCGATCCACGTTGACTTCAGCGAAGTGTCGCTGACGGAGAAGGTGCGCATCACCGTTCCGCTCTACCTCGTCGGCGAGGCGAAAGGCGTGAAGATCGGCGGCGGCGTTCTCGAGCAGACTCTCCGCACGATCGACATCGACGTCCTCCCGGGCGAGATTCCCGAGAAGTTCGACGTCAACGTGTCGGATCTCGACATCGACCAGACCCTCTTCGTGCGCGACCTCAACCTCGGCGACAAGTACACCGTGCTTACGCGCGGCGAAGTCCCCGTGGCGGTCGTCAAGGCCCCGGACGACGTGCCTGCCGCAGGCGGTGCCGCCACTGCCGCTGGCGCGGCCGCCGCGACCCCGGAGGTCATAAAGAAGGGCAAGGAAGATGAGGGCGACGCCAAGGCTGCCGGCGCCAAGAAGGAGGAGGCCAAGTAATGAAGACATATGATGCTCTCTACATTTTCGTCGGTGTCGCGAAGGACGACGTCGTCGAGGCTAGCCTCGAGAAGGCCCTCGCCGAAGTGACGCGCCTTGGCGGAAACATCGTGGCAAAGGACCAGCTCGGCCGCCGCAGCTTCGCGCGTCCGCTCTCGAAGCGCGACAGCGGAGTCTATGTGAAGGTCCGCTTCGAGATGGATCCTTCGAAGGTCGACGAGCTGGTCAACCGCTACCACCTCGTCGAAGAAGTCTTCCGCGTGCAGATCCTCGCGGTCGATGCACGTCGCGAGGCGAAGATCGCCTCCGAGCGCGCTGCGCGCGCCGAGCGTCAGGCGAAGAGGGATGCCGCGCAGGCAGCCGCCATCGCCTCCAAGACCGAGGTGGAAGGGTAAAACAAAGACCGGAGGTGCCTTATGGCGTCTTTCAACAAAGTAATCCTGATGGGCAATCTGACCCGCGATCCGGACGTGCGCACGGCCGGCGCGAACGGCATGAAAGTCGCTCGCCTTGGGCTTGCGGTAAACGAACGCCGCAGGGACCGCAACGGGCAGATGCAGGACTTCCCGGTGTTCATCGACGTGGATGCCTGGGACAAGCTTGCAGAGCTCTGCGGCCAGTATCTTTCGAAGGGGAGTCCCATCCTCGTCGAGGGAAGGCTTCAGATGGATTCCTGGGAGAAGGAAGGCGTAAAGCACCAGAAGCTGAAGCTCAGGGCTTCGACCATAAAGTTCCTCTCAAGGGGCGACCGCCTTTCCGGCGGGCCCAGGGGGCAGGAGCAGTCCATGGCCGAGGGGCCCGAGGGCGAACCGGCAGACATGCCCTTCTGAGGGAAGACAATACACCAATTGAACCACAAGGAGTAGAAAAATGGCTTTCAAGAAATCCAACAGCTCGGCAGGCGAAGAGTTCGCCGCCCGCAAGCGTCCGCCGCTCGGCAAGACCGACCAGATCGACGTCAACGACATCGAGACGCTCAAGTACTACATAACTGACTACGGGAAGATCCTTCCCGCCCGCATCACGGGCGTGACCTCGGCGCAGCAGCGCCAGATACGCCAGGGCGTGAAGCGCGCCCGCAACATGGGCCTCATGGCCTAAACGAAAGGAGCGCGACAATGGCACACGTTGAAGTCATGCTCATGGACGGCGTAAAGAAGCTCGGCAAGTCAGGCGAACTCGTCAAGGTCGCCCCCGGCTACGCGCGCAACTACCTCATCCCGAAAGGGCTCGCCGCTCCGGCGACCGAGGCCGCCAAGCGCCGCCTGAAAAAGCTCGAGGCCGAACGCGCCGCGCGCGCCGCGGAGGAGAAGAAGGCTGCCCTTGAGCTCTCCAAGAAGCTGGAGAAGCTCGAGATCACAGTCTCCGCCCACACGACGGACGGCAAGCGCCTCTACGGCTCTGTCGGCATCTCCGACATCCTCGCGGCGATCGAGGCCAACCGCGGCATCAAGCTCGAGCGCAGCCAGATCGAGCTGGCAGACACCCTCAAGGAAGTCGGGGAATACGAGCCCACGATCGACCTTGGCCACGGTGTCGTCGTCAAGTTCAAGATCAAGATCATTGACGAATCCCCCGATTCCGCGGAATGACGGTTTGAAGTACACTCCCGAGGAAATCGGACTAAGGATGGACGCACTCCATGTGTGGGGTGCGCTCCTTCCTTTTAATTGGGTAGTGAAACCGGCGGGGACCGTCTTCCCCTACTTCTGTTCCGTGGTGAAGGAGGGCGACGGCCCCGTGTCAGTGCGCTTCCTAATGCTCGAGGGCTGGCAGACGATGCACGACTACGTCCGCACGAGGGCGGATCCGAACTTCGGCTTCTATTCGTCGCCTCTCGAGTTTCCTCGCCTTGAGCTTGTGATAATCCGCTCCGGCGGAGCCAAGCTCTTTCGCTACGACACGGGCTTCATGCCGGTGGAGGCGGCGGGGGCGCAGCGCGAACTTGCCGCGAAGATACTGTGGGAGTCGTATGGGCTCTTGATGAGGGTAGAGGCGGACCCGAAGCTCCCCATGAAGTTCGCCGACGAGAAGGCCGTCTTCGCGCGAGTGGAAGATCCAGACGGTTCGTGGCGCGACGCCCCGCTTGAGATACCCGATCCGCGTCCGCACGTGGAGAAGGTCACTTTCGACAAGGCCGACATCAAGCGTGCTCAGGATCTGCCTTTTGCGTCCGACGCCGTTCTCGACGTCGATTTCAGGCTTGTGCGCGGAGAGCAGACGAACGACGCTCCAAGACCGCGCACTGTGTATCAGCTTGTCGCGTTGGATCCCTCCGCCAAGAAGACGGTCTTCGACTTCCGCGTTTCCATATCTTCTGACGGCGGCATAAGGGGGCTTTGGGAGTCGATGCCCCCGCAGGTCCTCCGCTCCATGATCGCGACTGGTCGCATAGCTGGCGAGATTCGCGTCAAGTCGGCCCGCGTGTTCCGTTTTCTGAGGCCTCTTTGCGTAGAGCTTCCGTTCAAGCTCTCGCTTCACGACTCTTTGCCGGGACTGTAGAATATGAAAAAGCAGGGTAAAAGCCGCGCGGTTGCGCATTTGCTGGACGATCCGTTTCTCGCCCAGTATTCGGAAGCGTTGCACGGAAGGGCTCGCAGGGCTTCGGACCTTGCATACCGCCTGACTCGCGGAGAGCCGCTTTCCGACTGGGCCAACGCCCACCGCTATTTCGGGCTGCATTTCGAGGAGGGCGCCCCCGGCGGGAAAAGCCCCGCCCGCTGGGTGTTCCGCGAATGGGCCCCTAACGCCACTTCAATGTGGCTCGTCGGCGACTTCAGCGGCTGGCGGACCGACATGGCGTTTGAGGCATCGCGCCTCCCCGGAAGCGACGTGTGGGAGTGCGTCATGCCGGCCGACGCCATACACGAGGGCGACAAATACCATCTTGAGGTGCGCTGGGACGGCGGGCGCGGAGAGCGCATCCCCGCGTTTGCTCGCTACGTCACGCAGGATCCTAAGACGCTGCTTTACTCTGCCCAGGTCTATGTGTCGCGCTACGCATGGCGCAACAAGAAGCTTTCGGCTAAAGCCCGCAAGGCGGCGACGCCGCCGCTGATCTACGAGGCGCACGTCGGCATGGGCACGGAGGAGGAGAAGGTAGGCTCGTATGCCGAGTTCCGCGATCTCGTCCTGCCGAAGATCGCGGCCGCCGGCTACAACACCGTGCAGCTGATGGCGATCATGGAGCATCCATACTACGCCTCGTTCGGTTACCACGTGTCGAGTTTCTTCGCGGCGTCTTCGCGCTTCGGCACCCCCGACGACCTCAAGTCTCTCGTCGATGCCGCGCACGGCCTTGGGCTCAGGGTCATAATGGACATCGTCCACTCCCACGCCGTCGCGAACGAGAGAGACGGCCTTTCGCTCTTCGACGGCACGGAATGGCAGTATTTCCACTCTGGCGACAAGGGGCGCCACTCGGCCTGGGGCAGCAGGTGCTTCGACTACGGCAAGACTCAGGTCCTACACTTCCTCCTTTCGAACTGCAAGTTCTGGCTTGAGGAATACGGCTTCGACGGCTACCGCTTTGACGGCGTCACCTCCATGCTCTTCTGGGACCATGGCCTTGGGCGCGCGTTCACCGACTATTCCACCTACTTCGACGGCTCCTGCGACGATGACGCATGGGCCTACCTGAATCTCGCGAACAGGGTCATACACGAGTTCGATCCGTTTGCGATAACGATTGCGGAGGACGTCTCGGGAATGCCGGGCGTCGCAGCCCCCGTGTCGGACTGCGGAATCGGCTTCGACTACAGGATGGCGATGGGCGAGCCGGACTTCTGGTTCAAGCTCGCTGGAGAGACGCGCGACGAGGACTGGCCGATGGGAGGGCTCTTCTACTGCCTTACGGACAAGCGCGCCGAGGAGAAGGTCGTCTCCTACGTCGAGAGCCACGACCAGGCGCTCGTGGGCGGCAAGACTTTCTTCTTCACGATGGCCGATTCCGATATCTACCGTGGAATGGGCTCGGGCGAGCATCCGCTTGCGATAGACCGCGCGGTCGCCCTCCACAAGATGGCGCGCCTTGCGACGCTTGCGCTTAGCGGAGGGGCCTACCTCAACTTCATGGGCAACGAGTTCGGCCATCCGGAGTGGATAGATTTCCCGCGCGAGGGCAACGGCTGGAGCTACGCCCACGCCAGGCGGCTTTGGTCGCTCAGGGACGACCCGAACCTCAAGTTCTGCCGCCTTGCGCTTTTCGACGAGACGATGCTAAAGGAAGTGCGGCGGGCCCTTGGCGGCGAGGCGGTCCAGCTGCGTGCCTCGGACGGCGACAAGGTTCTTGCGTTCATTCGCGGCGATCTCATGTTCGTGTTTAACTTCCATCCCTCGGAAAGCTACACGGGCTACGGGGTGATCGTCCCTCCCGCCTCGGAATGGCGGCATCTTTTCGACACCGACGAATCGCGCTTCGGCGGGCAGGGGAGGATAAAGAAAGGCGACTCCTACAGCCCCGTTCTCGTGAACGACGCGGAGAGGGGCGAGCTTGTCCAGCAGATTCGCCTGTATCTCCCTGCAAGGACGGCGATTGTGCTTAGGCGCAAGGCGGGCAGGAGGACGTGACGTTGGATAGCGCCTTGTATCCGGTCTTTGCGGCGTTTTCGTTCGCGGCGGGCGCGTGCGTCGCCTCGTTCCTGAACGTCGTGGCGTGGCGCGTTCCACGCGGCGAGTCGATAGTCTCTCCGCCGTCGCACTGCCCGAAGTGCAATGCGCCCATAAGGTGGTGGCAGAATATCCCCATCCTCTCTTGGCTCGCCCTGCGCGGCAGGTGCGCGAATTGCCGCGAGCCGATTTCTCCGCGCTACATTCTCGTCGAGTTGCTTGGAGGCGTACTGTTTCTTGCGGCGTTTCTTCATATCTTTGGCGACGGCTGGCCGACGATCTTCGGGCGGGTGCAGAGCCTGTCGGTGGGCTCCGTCGTGAGTCTCTTCGTCTGGTGGATCTGGATTGCCCTCATGATCGTGGGCTCGTTCATAGACTTTGACCACAAGCTTCTCCCAGATTTCGTGACGGTAGGCGGCATGGTTCTCGGCGTTGCCTATTGGGCGCTCCTCAGCCTGAGCTTCAGGGACTTCCACCCTGAGTTCCTGAACCTGAAGATGTACCTGCCGCTTCTATTCTCAATTGCCGGTCTTGTTTTCGGCTTCGGGCTTCTCTGGCTCATACGATTCCTTGGATCAAAGGCGTTCAAGCGCGAGGCGATGGGGATGGGTGACGTATTTTTGATGGGGGCTGTCGGCGCGATTTTCGGCCCTGTCGCGGTTCTCGTGACCCTTATCCTTTCGTCTCTTTTTGGCTCCGTCGTCGGCGTCTCGATGGTGGCGCTTTCAAAGACGAAGTTCGGGAAGTTCGTCGAGATTCCGTACGGCCCGTACATCTGCATGGGTTGCCTCGTCTGGATGTTCTGGGGGATGGATCTCGTAATGTGGTACTTGACGCTTCTCGGCGTCAGGACATAGAGGGCGCAGACATGGGCAAGCTCTTCATAATCGATCTCATGCCTTTCCTCTACAGGGGGCATTTCGTGTTTCTGCGCAATCCGCGCATGACGTCTTCGGGAATAAACACCTCTGCGCTGATTGGCCTTGCCAACGGGCTTCTTTCCATACTCAAGAGGG
>JBGUVV010000179.1:0-12839 GCA_045220525.1 Kiritimatiellia bacterium | reverse complement strand
GCGCCTTGCCGGATGCAAGTGTATCGTATATGGCTCGCTGAATAGCCGCGCCCTTCTTTGACAGTTTCATTGCGCCATGCTCCTTTCTTGTGCTCATTTACCTCGCTGCCCAATAAACCAACCATTGGTAGAAGTATTCCGCCACATCCAACGGCAGGCTGCCGATGACCACGTCCGCACCGTCTTTGTTGCTTATGCGGATTTGCTTCCAATACTGCTCGGAGCCTTTTTTCACAACATTAACCACCTCAAACTCCACCGAGGTATCGCGCTGCAACTTGAATTCACGCTTTCGACCGATCTTGCCAACTCCGACAAAGTATGTACACCGGCCATCGACAATGCTGAGCGAGAACTTCCAGAAAAAGGTGAATATCGTAAAGGCGAGGCCCGCCAAGAAAATGAAAGGCGAGACGACAAGCCCCAGTTCCGGGTTCGTCGCGCAACGAACTCGTCCGCAATACCATCCGATGTCATGCCATAGCACCACTCCGCCAACACACATCAAGAATACACCGAACAGCAAGCCCCACAGGCCATACGTCCATTCTATGCGCTCTTCCCTCGGCCTGTCAAACGTCGCCTCTTCGTGAATGACCCTTACTCGCTTCGGAGGGTCCCCGGGAGCCTTGCGAGCAGCCTCGCGCTGAAGATACCTTGAGCATGAAGTCGTCCTGCCGCAGGCACGACACAGCATCACATCGGATTTGATGTTGATGTCACGAAGCGCAATCTGCGCCCCGCACGATGGACAATTATAGGTCTTCATGCCGCAATCCCCCACGAAAATATCTTATCACAAGTCTATCGCAAGAAAGACACAAGAGAAGCAACGACATTGTAGATTCCATGCACAATCATGGCGACTACAAGATACGGCATGGCGGTAGCGGAGGAAAAGCTCTTTGCGCTGGGATTGTCTCAGTATTGACGATCAGCATATTCGCTCCTTTAATTCTTGTTGTCCTTGCTGCGACATTATACCATTTATCATTTTCAAATATCAATCTCAATATTCACCACTACCATATGTCACAAAAATTTCGTTAATTCCCGCCAAGTTTCTTTTTCTTTTTAGACAGGATTTACAAGATTAAGAGAGATAGTTGGAGAAAATAGTTGGAGTTGGAGAGTGGAATTGTTCCGACTTCCTTTCTCGAACTCCAACTCTCAACTCGAACTCACCATTTCCATCACTCCCCGTGTAAACATTCGCTACTCTATTCCTTTTCGTACAGGTCTTTGGCCAGGGGACGTATCTTTTCCAGCCACTTTTCCTTATCTGGCTCTAGATAGACAGCCGAGGTATGGTTAGTCATCAAGGATTCCCAATAGCCATTGTAATGCTCGCAAACACAGCCACATGGATAATACGCCTCGCAGCTCCAGTCGCCATATCGCGCCAGAAGACCGACCTTGTCGCTCTCCGATTTAGGATCAAAGACATAGATGAATTCATCTGGGCTGCCGACGTCGGCCAGCGTCCGCACGACTCTCGCGCGCATGGCGTCAAGCGACGCCGACGGACGACGAGGGTCGTCCTTGCCGTGTATGAGGTCAAAGAGGCGGCTTTGCGTATCGTCGAAACGCATGTCGTTGCGACACGACACAACGGCAGAGAATGCCGTTAGCATTGAGCACAACACCATAAATGCTCCCAGCATAGCCGACAGCGCGATCACCACCCTGCGCCTCTTCATCTTCCCGGCCGGAAGCAACCCCGCAGCGCGGAACGCCGCTTCCAGCTCGCCCCTGTCGACGCCATGCTCACGCAATTCCGACAGCACCATGACAGGCGTCGAGCGCTTCAGCATAAGCGACACGGTGTCGTTGTCGACAAAGTGATAATGTGATGCGAACCTTTGCCACGGCATCTTCTGCACAAGGTCTCCGCATACCGTCTCATATCCTTTGTCGGTTATGCGGCACGTCGCAGGTGCATCGCCAAGCATCTGCTGCATATGTCTGACATAAATACGCTTGAAGGCGCGGAGAATGATTCCCGGGTAGAAACCGAAAAAAAGGATAGCCAACCATAGAAAACGGCCCTCCTCGGGGCACCCTCCTAGCCACCAATTAAACATGAACCCGAACATCGCCACCAGCATACACCAGAAGAAAATGGTCACGCCTCGGAACGAGAAAACCAACGCCCGCCTGACAGCGCGCGCATATCGCTTCGCGTCAAACCTAATCGTGAACGTTACATCCATACCCCACCTCCATTCGCACATTTGCTTCTGCTATGTTATGGACAAGCATTAACACCACGTTCGCGCTTGCGCACGACAATATTGGAAACGCGTACATCCTCTCCGCGAAACCTTGCGTAGCCAACGTCTGGAGACCTCTGCAACGCCCTTCCAAAGCGACCAGTCGCCTGCAAAGGTTTATCCATGCCTCCAACATAGACAGCGACTTCGCGTCCGTCGCAGACTACGCGCACACGCCTCTTGGCCTCTGTTGCATCAACCCACTCAGCCTTGTTGGGCTTGACATTGAACATATTGTAGTAGTCATCCTCGAAATATGCGCCGGTACGCCCCTCCTCCCATATTAGCGTCAGGAACGGAATGCCGTTGATGGGCAGGTGGTGCGATTCTTCGTGCACAAACCGCGAGAGCACGAGGACATGCCGCCCAGTCGTTTTGGGCTTAGGTTCAAGCGCGAACTCAATCTCGTGCGCCTTGGGAAGTTTCGCACGCCAAGTGAAGTGGTTTTTCCATTCAAACGGCCTGTAAGTCTGCATGACCAAGTCCCCGCATCGCCACCATCCACTGCCCCACCATCCGTGGAGATACGCCGGAATCTTGGCCTCCACGTCCTTGCCCTCCACGAACTCCGTCTTCATCCTGACGGCAAGGGCCATTTCCAGCGAAAAGCTATCGCTCCAGTACTTGTCTTTCTTCAGCGCACCGCCCTTCCGCAATTCGTCAATTCCAGACATTACCTCGGCATACCGTCCACCGTCGAACATCCGCTGCAACCGGATGAACTCATTGGAGTTGGCGCACGCAAAGATGGCGGCCTTGTCGCTTATCTCGTCGACGTCGGAGAAAATGAACTTCAAGGGATGCATGTGCCAGGCGCCATATTGTATGTAGCGGTCGAAGCACGCCGCATCCTCGTAGCGCCCTGCGTAGTAGGCGACAGCCGCGCCAACGAACGGCGCCATTATCCTAGAATATCCACACGCATATTCGTTGGTGGCCTGCCTCATGCACACATCGATACAGCGGTCGGCGATTTCCGCATTTTCCGAAAAGTACTGGAACGGGTTCGTATTGGTATCGCGAACGTAGCAGCACTGCACTTTGGCATAGTAGTATGGAATCATCGTGTCATGGCGCCCGGTGTCGTAGCACGCCTGTGCAAACCGCAGCATCTCGCCATAGCCGCGCGTTTGACTCCATCGCGGATAAAGGCGGTGCCAGACATAATTGTCCAATGCTTCCTCGTCGTCAAGAAGCTTGTGCGAAATTTCCATGAAGAGGTCGTCTTCGCGAGCCCTGCGGCCACGCCGACTTTCGCCGTCAAGCCGAAGGCGAAGAACCGTAGGCTCGACCCGTCCTGGACGAAGCTTCTCCGCTTCATCGAGAAATTCGCCTGCAATGCGGGTCTTTTCCCGCAGCGTCATCCACCCACCGGTCGCGATCTTCGATGCGACGCCAAGCCCCGCCCTTCTCATGCCTTCGAACATGCAGACCTTCGCCGTCTGCATGGCTCCAGCCCACCTGAATCGCCCGCACGCCTCAAATACCAAACTCGAATCCTCTCCGCAGAACGCCGTACAAAGGGCGAAGATTGGAATTTCATCATCGTCCCCGAAATCACGTGCCTTTACCCAGGCGATGAAAAAGTCTCTGGTTCTCTCCCCTTTGTCGCTCACCTTTGCCAACCAGCGATAGTAGCAGAGCAGTGTCTGCAGGAACTCGTTGCGAGGTGTCTTGTCCACGATTTCCCTTGCTCTGCCTAATATCTCCCTGGAGCGTTTTTCATTCGCGAGGTAGTTAGCGGCCGGGTCAAACACGCTCAAGATCAAAATCAGAGGATTCTCGCATCCCTGCTTCGTCAAGGCATTCGCCCGGCGACAGACTCTCATATCCGGAGCCCACATTCCCCACGAACCATCACAAGCAATGCGCAACCCGGCATCAAACACATCCATGGCTTCTTTTGACCACGGCTTGTCCGCCTCAGCGCCACCTGGTTCGAATGGATTCGGAAGCTCGCGTTTCACGAACGGCACAAGCACCTCGTCTCGAAACCGCGCAGTCGTCTCAACGACAGTATTCGTTCGAGCGTTCTCCGACCACTCCTTCATCATTCTGTCAAACTGCCGCTCCCGCGACGACGACGTAATGGTCCTCGTCAACAACATGCTGAGAATTGCAACGGCAATTGCAATTATAATCAGGCCACATTCCTTCAGTTTCCCCATCGCCGGAAGCTCTTTATTCATGCCCCCATTCATCACCCATCCCAACAAATGCTGAATCATCAGTCAAATGGGGTGAGGGCCACGTTGCCACTACGCGAAGTTGCTGGAGGCGAACGACCAGCTGAGATGTCCGTCGACAACAGCCTTCACGTATGCGGCGCGGGCGTTCTGCCAGTCAAGGTAGTAGGCATGCTCCCAAACGTCGATGACGAGGAGAGACTTGACGTCCGCCTTGCCGCACGGCGTATCGGCGTTGGACGTCGATTCCACGACGAGCTTGCCGTCCTTCTTAAGAAGCCACGCCCAGCCGCTTCCAAAGCGTTTCACCGCCGCGTCGGCGAGCGCGGCCTTGCACGCGTCAAGCGAGCCGAAGGACACATTGATCGCCCCGAGCAGTTCCGCCGACGGTTCGCCGCCCTTCCCAGCCGGCGCAAGCGACCGCCAGTAGAAGTCGTGGTTCCATGTCTGCGCCGCGTTGTTGAAGATCACGGTGTCGCCCGCGTCGCGGGATCCGGCGACAATCGCCTCGAGGGAACGTCCCTCGTATTTCGTCCCCGCGATAAGGCCATTCAGCGTCTTCACATATCCGGCGTGGTGCTTGCCGTAGTGGAACGAAATCGTCTTTGCGGAGATCGTCGGCGCAAGCGCGTCGTCGGCGTAGGGAAGAGGCGCGAGAGTTATTTCTTTCATGGCGGATTCTCCTTTGAGGATTCTGCTTTGAAGAGCCAGCGCGGCACATGCCGCCCCGGCGACAAACTGTCTTCTTGTGGTTTTCATTCAACGGCCCTGGATGAGCTTCATCTCCTTCAACACCTGTTCGAGGGTGGACAAGTTCTCGCAAGTATTCCCGACAAAAAGCTTGCCTGCCCTTTCCTTTAAAGTTTAATACGGCGCACATTTTACCATACACAGCGCAAAATCACAACCCTTGCCAAGAAGCTTTCCGGCAACGGAGTGGTGGACGATGAGGGACTCGAACCCCCGACCTTGACCGTGTAAAGGTCCTGCTCTAACCAACTGAGCTAATCGTCCGGCAAAAGCCGTTTCCGCATATTATACCAAAACTTCGTTTTTTTGCCAAAACCCACTACACGCGGTTCACGCATCGATCAAGGTGATGATCTTCTTGAACGGCATAAGGCGCGAATCGACCTCGAGCGCGCGATGGTTGCGCAGGAGGTCCTCGGCGACAGACTGCATCGCTGGAAACGCCGCGCGCGTGAGCTGGTTCGCGTATATGCAGATGTTGACGCCATGCAACGAAAGCTCCGCCTCCGTCACGGAGTTGAAAGACGTGGGAACGACGACAATCGGCGTCGCGGCGTCCATTGCGCGGAACTTGTCGCAGAATTCGAGCACCTCGTCCGGCTCCTTGCGACGCGAGTGTATCATTATGCCGTCGGCGCCGGCCGAGACGTAGGCGCGGCACCGCGCGAGCGCATCGTCCATGCCCCTCTCCAGGATGAGAGACTCGCATCGCGCAATTATCATGAAATCCCTCGTGCGCAAGGCGTCCTTGCCGGCCGATATCTTTGCGCAGAAGTTCTCCACGGAATCCTGCGTCTGCTCGACCTCCGTCCCGAACAGCGAGTTCTTCTTAAGGCCGCACTTGTCCTCTATTATCACCGCCGAGACTCCTATGCGCTCGAGGGTGCGAACGTTATAGACGAAATGGTCAGTAAGCCCGCCCGTGTCGCCGTCGAGGATTATCGGCTTTGTCGTGACCTCCATTATGTCGTCGATGGTCCGAAGGCGCGAAGACATGTCGACAAGCTCGATGTCCGGCTTGCCCTTCGCGGTCGAATCGCAAAGCGACGAGACCCACATCGCGTCGAACTGGTCAAGGCGCCCGTCGCTCTGCCGGACTACGGTCTTCTCGGCGATGAGGCCCGTCAGCCCCGAATGGGCCTCGATCGTCTTCACTATGGGGCAAAGGCCTATAAGCTGACGCAGGCGACGCCGGCGGAACTCTGGCATCGCAAGCCGCTCCCTGTCGAGGTCATCGATGCGCTTCACCTCCGGGTCGAACGTATAGGGCACGTCGACTATCCGGCCTCCATATGCCTTCAGGCAATCTTCCACGTTCTGGCGTATAAAGTGCTCCGGGGCCTCCGGATCGCACCAGTTGTCGCCGTGTATCACGTAGTCAGGCCGCAGCTCGGCTATGACATCGTCATACTTCATGTCCCTCTGCACGACGACGTCCTTCACGCCGTCGATGGCGCGCGCAGCCGCAAGTCTCTCCTCGAACGTGCAAGTAGGGAAGCGGTTGTAGCGTATCATCGCCTCGTCCGACAGCACGCCGACCGTGACTTCGCCGAGCTTTCTGGCCTCGTTGATTATGTTGCGGTGGCCCTTGTGTATGACCGCAGTGCAAAAGCACGTATATACCTTCTTAGCCATTGTAGCAGACCTTCATTCCGTACTCGTCGAGTGCCGCTTTCAGCACCTCGAAAAACTTTTCGATGTCCGGCTCGTCTATCTGCCCTAAGGCGCAGAGGCGGAACGTCCTCGCCGTCCCCACCTTCCCCGGGTAGATGGTGAACCCGCGCTCGTAGCAGTAGTCGTGGACCTTTTCGAACGACCATGCCGGGTCGTCCGGATACACAACCGACACCACAAGCCCACTCTGGCATTCCCTCTTTATGAGGTTCCTGAACCCAAGGCGCTCAAGCCCCTTGTGCAAGGCGTTGAATACGCGCGTATGCCGCGCCCACTTCGCCTGCTCGCCCTCGGCCCAGTATTCCTTCAGCGCCTGTATCGTCGCATATACGGTCTGCACGGGCGGCGTGAAGTGCATCTCCCCCGTCTTCTCGAAGCAGTCGTACTGCAGGAAGAGGTTGCAGTAATAAGACCTCTTGGGGAACGCGGCGGACGCGCGTATCAAGTCCTCCCGCCCGACGACGAATGAGAGGCCGGTCATGGACTGGAGCCCCTTCTGGGCGCTCGCCATCAGGAAGTCAACGTTGTCCGCGACGATGTCTATGGGCCGCATCGCGTAGGTGGAAGTCGTATCGACGATGAACGTGCAGCCCCTTGAATGCGCAACCGCCCCGATCTCGCGGATCGGGTTGAGGACGCCCGACCCCGTTTCGTGGTGCGTCGTGTACACTACCGCGACATCCGGGTTTTCCTCAAGGGCCTTCGCCACTGCGGCAGGATCGACAGGAGACTCTATCGGCAACTTGAGATTCACGTGCGGCAGCCCATATGCCTCGCATATCTCCACTCCGCGCGAAGAATACGCCCCGTTGTTGGCTACGAGGATCTTCCTCCCCTCCGGCAGAAGGGAGTTGAGGCAGACGTCCATGTTCAGAGTTCCCGATCCGCAGAAGAGGACGCTCGTGTACCTTTCGTCGCCATGGACGACTTTCACAAGGTCGCGGCGAAGCCCCTTCATGAGATCGGCGAACTCGCGTTCCCGAGGGCATATGTCCGGCACGACCTGCGCGAGCTTCACGGAGTCCGTCGTCGTCGCAGGGCCAGGGTTTAGGAGTATGTTTCTCTTTATGTTCATATCTTCAGAGTCTCCATGAACAAAACCTTGTTGGTCTGAGGCGGCTCCTTTGGCCGCCCAAGGTCCTTTCTTGCGCCTTTCGCCACCTTGATTTCACGGAACGCCGGCGCGCCCTGGCGGTTGTAGCCGCATGCCGCCGCTATCGCCGGCAGGTCAATTGCGCCGCCGACGGTGGGCTGACCGCCTACGGAATCGTGCGCCGCATTGTTGAACACGATGTGCGTCAGGTTCGCGCAGCCGCTCTGACCTGCAATCGCCATGTTGCCCATCTGCATTATGCTCGCGCCGTCGCCGTCAAGGCAAAACACCTGGCGGTCCGGGCGCTCCCTTGCGATGCCGAGGGCGATCATCAGCGCGTGGCCCATAGACCCCACGGTAAGGAAGTCGCGGGAGTGGCCCTCGCCCATGCGCTCGCGCGTCTCATATACCTCGCGCGAAATCATGCCTGTCGTAGATACGACTACAGCGCCCTTCGGCAGCGACTTCAAGACCTCCTCAATCGCCTGTTCGCGCGGCAGCGCGGCGATGTCGCCTCTCCTGTCGCGGAGAACGTATTCGGCGAACAGCCCCTTGCGGACGACGAGCGCGACGGGGCGAGAGCCCGACTTGGCGAGCGCGACCATCCGGCGGACAGCCTCAAGCGCGGATGTTTCGTCGTCTGGCAGGACTTCCGTCGGAATGTCGATCGTCTCGAAAAGTCGGACAGTCACCTTGCCCTGCTTAACATGCTGAGGCTCGTCCTTGACTCCAGGCTCGCCGCGCCAGCCGACGAGAAGCACCATCGGAACGGCATATACGTCCGGGTCGGCGAGGCTGCAAAGCGGATTGACGGCATTGCCCTGCCCCGAGTTCTGCATATAGACGAGCGCCGGCGCTCCAGTCGCAAGGTAGTGCCCTGCGGCAAGGCCGACCGCCCCGCCCTCGTTGGCGGCTATCACATGGCTCCCTGCGCAGTTGTCCGTAAGATACGCGCAAAAGCTCTTAAGAAGGGAATCGGGGACCCCCGTGAAGAACGAAACGCCCTCGTCCTCCAGCACTTTAACAAAATTCGCTGCATCAACCATATCGCCCTCCAATCACGATTTGAGGCTTGCCTCAAGGTTCCTCAGGTCTTCAACCGTGTCGCACTCGACAATCTCACCCGGCCGCACCTCGTGAATCGTCAAGTCGAGGCCGTCCTTCACAAGGCGATCTACGATGTCGTCCCAGAAAAGCTGCGAGTTTTCCGGCTTCTTCACCGCTTCAAGAACCGCCTTGGCTATTTTCGCCGCGTCGGGCTGCCTGAAGAACGAAACGCCGACCATGTTGAAGCAGTCGTCGCCGCCCTTGCCGATGCGCATTATCCGCCCGCCGGACGTTTCGAACACCCAGTCGTCGGAATGCCCGGGAAGGAACTTGCCGAAGTATCCCGAATGGTCAAGCGGACGGCACAGGGCTTCTTCCGACGGGATGAAAAGATCCGCCTCGCACACAAAGCAGTCCGCGCTCGCCATCTGCTCCGCGGCGACTGCGATGGAGCCGATGTTGTTCTTGGTGCGATACTCCTTGTTTTCGACGAGACGCACGTTAGGATACTTCTCAAGAAGCTGGCCAAACTGCTCCTTCCTGTATCCGACTACGACGTAGATTTCGTCAACGCCGCGCTTTAGAAGCGCCGCGATTACCGTCTCAATGAGCGGACGGCCCAGAACCGGCACGAGCGGCTTCGCAAGAGTGTCGGTAAGAGGCTTCATGCGCGAGCCAAGCCCCGCCGCCATGAGAACCGCAACCTCGTGTTTGGCAGTTTGTTTCATATGGCACTGACTGAGGCCGGATCAAGGCCGCGGTGGACAAGCGTAAAGCGGCCGCCCGAGAGGTCAACTACGTGGATGCAGCAGTTGCGCTGGCGGCCTTCCCAGAAGCGCGAGACGTCGAGCCCGAGGACAAGGGTCACGACGGCATGGAGGACTCCGCCATGCGCGACGACAAGCACCTTGTCGCAAACACCCTCAAGGGGCTTGAGAGCGCTCTCGAGAAAATCTTGAACGCGGGCAAGCATCTGCTCGAACGTCTCGCCTCCACGAGGCACGTAGGCCGGCGGGTTCTCGAACGCCGCGCGGATGTTGTCGTCGCAGTAGCCGCCTTCGAGATACGGGGTGCCCTCGTATTCGCCAAAGTTGATTTCGTGGATGCGCCCGTCGGGGACGGGCGTTCCGCCGATGCGGGAGCAGATGATCTCGGCCGTGTGCATGGCGCGGCGGAACGGGCTTGAATACACGCGGTCAAACGAGAGGCCCGCGCGGGCGAGCCCCTCCGCGGCAGATTCCGCCTGAAGAACGCCCGCCGCATTGAGGTCTATCTCCGCGATGCCGCCCTGAATGCGGTGCTCGGCGTTCCATTCGGTCTGCCCGTGCCTAAGAAAGAAAATCTTCATGAGTTGATTCATTGGATTATATCAGATAGAATCGCAAGCGGTCAATGCAAAATCAAGGAACGAGGCGTATTGCCCAACGTCAAGGCAACCACTCCCAAGAAACCAACGGCTGGAAATTCTGCCGCTGATTTTGTATAATTTACGGTAATCGTCAGGTAAAAACCAAAGGAGGCTCAAGATGTTTCTATCGTCCATTCTTCTCGCAGCGTCAATTACCGTCACTGCAGGCGGCGACGCATTCATGGTGCAGGGTTTCCCGAAGGGGTTCAAGCTCGACCGAACCCTTACAGAGTGGATCTCAAGCGGCGACGCAAGGCTCGTCAACTTCGAGACGGTCGTCAACGACGGGACATGCCGCCCTGCGGCATGGAGCGGCGGAACGTGGAGCTCGATGGATCCGTCGGTCCTTCCAGACTTCCTGGCCTTCGGCTTCAATGGCTGCGGCTGCGCCAACAACCATTCTCTCGACTTCAGCACCGACGCCCTATTCCTCACGATGAAGACGATGAGGGGAATCAGGATGCCGTTCGCGGGCATCGGCGAAAACCTGCAGGAAGCAACAAAGGCCGGAATTGTGGACACCCCCAAAGGGAAAGTCGCGTTTATCTCAATATCGTCGTCGTTCCATCCAGACGCAATGGCAGGCTGGAAGACGTCGCGCTCGCCGGGACGCCCCGGGCTCAACGCCCTGCGCTGGAGCGAGACTTATCTCGTGACGTCGCAGCAGCTTGAATGGGTGAAGGAAATCGCCTCCGAAACAGGAATAAACGGAAACCGCGAGCTTGACATCCGCACAGGCTTCGTCGCGCCGGACGCGCCAGGCACGTTCCAGATGGGAGCCCTTGCGTTCAAGGAATCCGAGAAGCCCGGGCGCACGTCGGCCTGCAACGCAAAGGACCTCAAGCGGATTTCCGACGCCATCGCCGAGGCGAAGAAGGCGGCAGACATCGTGGTAATCCTCGCGCACTCCCATACGATGCGCCACAAGAACGTCGAGGAGCCGGCGCCGTATTTCGTGGAGTTCTGCCACATGGCGGTGGACGCCGGTGCCGATGCCGTCATCGGCGGCGGCACGCATCAGCTAAAGGGAATCGAGATAAGGGGCGGAAAGCCCATCTTCTACTCCCTCGGCGACTTCGTATTCCAGAACAACGTAGTGCCAATAGCGCCGCCTGACTTCTGCGAAAAATACGGCGTTCCCCTCGACTCCGACGCGAAGACCGCGTTCAACGCCCGCTCCAAGGGCGGAAAGGTCGGCCTCCACGCATTCCGCGAGAACTTCCTCTCGGTCGTGCCGCGCCTCAGCTTCAAGGATGGGGCGCTTGCAAAGATCGAGATGCTTCCCATCGAACTTCACTGGATGCAGGACTGGTCGGTGAACGGCCTTCCCCGCGCGGCGGATAGCGAGGCGACGGGCGTGATCCTTGCGGCCCTCAAGCGCACTTCTGCGGAGTTCGGCACGCCGTTTTCGCTGCGGCCGGACGGCATCATAGAAGTGCCGCAGCAGTTCTTGGGCAACCTAAAGAAGTAGCGCAGTCGCGGGCTATAGCGTCCCGAATATGCGGTCGCCGGCGTCGCCAAGCCCCGGCACGATGTAGAAGTGCGAGTTAAGCCGCTCGTCCTTCGCTGCCGTGAATACCGGCACGTCGGGATGCTCCCTCTCCACCTTCGCGATCCCCTCCGGCGCGGCGATGAGGCTCAGGAACACGATCCGTCTGTAGCCAAGCTTCTTGAGCTGCCCGAACGCATCGCACGCGCTGCCGCCAGTCGCAAGCATGGGGTCGATTACGATTGCGAGCTCGTCGCGCTTCGCCTGAGGTACCTTTGCATAATACGGAACAGGCTCCGCCGTCGCCTCGTTGCGCTGCATTCCAAGGACCCCCACCTTGGCGTAGGGAAGGACGTGGAGCATGGCGTCGAGCATCCCCATTCCCGCCCGGAGTATGGGCACGATCACAATCGCATCCTCGATCTTGACGCCCATCGTCTTCGCAACAGGCGTCGTGACGGGAATCTCCACCGTCCTCAAATCCTTGAGACTCTCGATTGCGAGGAATTCCGTAATCTCGTTGACGAGCTCGCGGAACTGCTTCGGCTTGGTGTTGATGTCGCGCATGAGCGTGACGCGGTGCTTTACCAAAGGATGTGTCAGAACTGTGTGCATATGTACTCTGCCCTTCTTGCAGTGCATATTATAACATTTTTCCGCGGCAGAATCTGACTGTCGCGGTGAAAGCAAAACCGGAATGCTGTAGCGAGCAAAACCGGAATGGCGAGTGAGGGCTTGTTAAGCGGGCTTCAGCGAAGGGTTTTGCATCAAAGATGGCAGTTGTTGAAGGATAAGGGAACCATGCGCCCCCCATGGGGGGCGGCCGTCTCGGTGTAGCGAGCAAAACCGGAATGTGGAGTATAATCAACTCCATGAAACAGCAAATATCAAACCGACTGGGTGTCGCGCATGTTCGCGA
>JBGUVV010000178.1:0-3905 GCA_045220525.1 Kiritimatiellia bacterium | reverse complement strand
ATGCGGGCGACAGGTATTCCGAAAAGAAAAGATTTGCAATACCCTTCTCCTGTCTCCTCCTGTTCTTTGTGGCCAAAACAATTTCCGTTGCCAACACAATTTTCAATCAACTCGGCAATTCCCTTCGCGTGGTCGGCCCACGAAAACTTCTTTACGTGCTCAAGGCCACGCGCTATGCGCTCGGCGCGAGCCTCGGCGCTTTCGCCCAGTAGCTTCTCCAGCGCCGCGGCAATATCATCGACGCTTTCAGGGTTGAACGTGACAGCCACGTCGCCAGCGATCTCTCCGAGAGAGCCGTTGTTCGAGCATGCGCACGGGATTCCCTTCGCCATCGCCTCGACAAGCGAAAGCCCAAACCCCTCGAAGAGACTCGGGAAGACGTAGAAGCCAGCCTCGTTCCAAAGGCGCGGCATGTCTTCGCTCGCGACAAAGCCGGTAAAGCGTATCAAGTCGGCGTGCGGCGACTTGGCGGCCGCCTCGTGGACGACTTCGGCGTCCTTCCAGTCAGCGCCAGCGATTACGAGCGGATGCGCCTCGGCAAGAGGACGCGGCAGACGCGAATACGCCTCGATGAGCCGCAGGTGGTTCTTGCCAGGGTGCTCTATGCGGGAGATGTAGAGAATAGTTGAGAGTTGAGAGTTGAGAGTTGAGAGTTGTGCCCGTTCCCCATTCCCAGCAAGTCCGTTGTAAAGCACTGTGACGTCGTCTTCGCGGCAATGCCAGAACTTCACCATGTCGGTCTTTGTGGCCCCGCTTACCGCTACGAGGCGCTGCGCCCTCTTTGCAAAGAACGGCAGGACATGCGCCAAGTAGAACATGCGCGAACGCGAATACTTCCCCGGTATGTGGAAGTTCGCAAGGTCATGCACCGTCGCCGTAGTAGGCAGCGGATACCACGCGCAGACGCGCCTATTTGCCGCGCATATGACAAACCCGTCGAACTCGCGCCTGTGGCGCCATATCCAGAAAGGCAACACGAAGAGGTGCCATGCCATGCTGAGGACAGGTCGGCGCGTCCAGGCTGGAGAATGTATAATTGAGAATTGAGAATGTAGAATTGTGGTGGCTACATTTTCCAATTCTACACTTTCCATTCTACATTCTACACTCCCTGACGCCGCTGGCTCCGCCAGCGGCGTCAGGGTATGTCCCTGCGCGGCAAGTTCGCGCACGACCTCGCGGACATAGACAGAAATGCCGCTCTTGCCGCCGTCGTAGGGGATGCAGGATACCAAAAGCCTCATTGCTACGCCAATCCAAAGAGGGCCTTGAGCTTGCCTGTCGTGACGGGCTTGGCGATGACCTTGGCGAAGAGGCTCATGTCGTATGTAGATCCGACATCGACGTCGGCCGTGACGGCCACGACCGGTATCTCTGCGAGCCTGCGGTCCATGCGCATCGACTCTGCGAGCTGGGTGCCGTCCATCTTCGGCATCCACATGTCGGTAAGGACGAGGTCGGGTATCCACTCCTTCATGACGTCGATCGCCACCTCTCCGTTCTCCGCAAAGCGAACGTCCTTTATCTTGAGGTTCGCAAGGTGGATGCCGAGGATCTTGCGGTTCATCGTCATGTCGTCAACGACGAGGACGCGCTCAGGGAGAGCGCTCCGGATGGTCTTCTCGGCGGCGCGCGGTATCGTCGAGATGTTCTGCACGATGGCAAGGTCAGGTATGTCGATGACGAAAGTCGTGCCCTTCCCGAGCACGCTCGTCGCGCGGATCGTTCCGCCGGCGCTGTCAACCATGCGCTTGACGATGGGGAGCCCAAGCCCCGTGCCCTTGATTTCGCCTGCGCTCGACTTCATACGGCTTGCGATATCCTGCACAAACGGGTCGAAGAGCCTCGACATCTTGTCCTGCGATATGCCGCAGCCCGTGTCGCTTACCTCAAGGTGGAGGCGGTTCTCGCCGCCGAACCACGCCGCCCGGACGACGATCTCGCCCTGCTCGGTGAACTTGGCCGCGTTGCCGACGAGGTTTATGAGAATCTGCCTCACCCCCTGCTGGGCGATTTCGAGGATCGGGAGCTCCTCCGGCGGCGGTGCGTCGATCCTGAGCTTCACGCCGTGGCGGCGGACGCGGTAGCCGAAGATGGCGGGAAGCTCCCTCAGGAGCTGCCCAAGGTCGCACACCCCGGAGCGCATCTGCATCGCCCCCGCCTCGAGCTTCGAGAGGTCGAGGATGTCGTTTATGAGGTCGAGAAGCGCGTTGGAGCTCAAGAGGATTCCGTCGATGTATTCCTTGCGCTTGGTTTCGTCGATGTCAGGCTCCGACATGAACTCGGCGAAACCGATGACGGCGTTGAGCGGAGTCCTGAGCTCGTGCGACATCATCGCGAGGAACCTCGTCTTCGCCTGGGCGTGATCCTCGGCCTCCTTCGCTGCCTTGTTGGCGCGCTTAGTCTGCCTGACGAGAAGCGCGATCATAATCAGGCCGAACACTACGACCGCCAGGAGGACGCAGAGCGAAACAAACGTAATGCGGTGTAGTAGCTCCGTGCGCGTCAGGCCGAACACGCGGTGGACGACCTGGCGCTCAGCCGAATCCGCCATGAACATCTCCTGGAGCTGGGTCTGGTCCATGCCGGCCATCACCTTGTTGAGGATGGAGACGAGCTCTTTCGGGATGTTCGGACGCGCGAACATCTCGAACTCCTGATACTGGTCCTTCGCGCCAAGTTCCTGCGCCACGCTCTGGGGAACGGGTATCGCGAACACGGACGTCGCGCCGTAGGTGGCCGCCGACGCATTCACGGGATACGGTATCCAGAGGTCCGTGTCGCCGCGCAGGAACTTCGCCTCAGCCGTGTTGACGTCGGTCTGCGGCGCGACCGACAGGTTGAGCCCCGTGCGCTCGCGTATCTCGGCGAGGAGGTCGCCGACGAAGCCAGTCACCTTACCGTCGTCGTCGAAGATCGGGAACGGCCAGGGCGAGAAGTCTATCATGACTGGGCTTGAGTTCTTGAGGCGCCGCGTCAGCCAGCTCGACTCCTCCATGGAGAGCGCGGCCATGTCGCTGCGCTTGCCGTAGTGGTGCTCGCTTATCATCCTAAGGTACTTCGGGAAGTCGTCGCATATCTCGTCCATCGCGCCTTCAAGCTCCTCGAAGAGGTCGGTGCGCTTGAGCGACGTGCAGATGTACATCGGGTGCGAGGCGTAGAGGTGGAGCGCCTTCTCGTTCTCCAGCTCCGGCATCTCGACGTCGACGCATGCGTTTATGTCGCCCCGGAAATATGCCGCAAGCATGTCGCGGTCGGACGAGAACTCGACGCACGATATCGAATCGTCGCCGTCGAACTGGCGTCTGGCACGCTGGGCGCTGATGGTGCTCGCAAGAAGTCCGACCTTCATCCCGTGCCACGTCTCGGGTTCGCCCGGCATGTACTTGCTGTCCGGACGCGCCCAGAGATACACGCGGAGCATCCCCATCGGCGTGTGCGGATAGCGGAACTTGTCGCGCCGCTGCGCCGTGAAGCCGATGCCGCCAATGACGTCGAGGCGGCTGTTCATCACGTCGGCAATGCTCTCGTCGTAGTCGCCATAGACGTAGTCAATGGTCCAGTGCGTATGGCCGACGATGGACTTGAGCCACACCTCCAGCGCCCCGGACCTTGCGCCGTCGGGAGTGACCTCAAAAAGGTCGCCTCGACTGTATGCCGCGACGCGCACCCGCTTCTGCGGCCTCGACACCCCGAGGAACTTCTCGCGCAACTCGTCGTATCTGTCGATACGCTCGATGTAGCACTCGCGATACGCCTTGGAGAGCTTCTTCAGAAGCTGGGGCCTGTCCTTGCGGACCGCGAAATAGACGTTGCGTGAACCGATCGGGACAACCTCGACAACTCCCTCCGGACGCTTGCCGAAAGGCGTGTAGAGGAAGAGCGCGTCGATCTCGCCATTGTGC
>JBGUVV010000177.1:0-19864 GCA_045220525.1 Kiritimatiellia bacterium | reverse complement strand
CATGGTCTGTAGCGGAGAGGAATGTACCGTAGGTGAAGTCGATTATGAGAATGTTTTGCGAGATAGCGGGTTTCAATCGTGGAATCTGTTTCTTGAGAGTTCGTTGGAATTAATTGGCCAGTTTGCTGCGCCGATAAAGAGTTCGATTCATGACGAGTTGATTTCTTCGATTTGCGCGAACCTTATCAAAATAGTTACAAGGGTGTAGGATGTCAACAAAAGTTGTATCAGCAGTTCATGGATTGACCACTGAAGATTATACATGGGTTCCGTCCACCAAGGAATTTGAGGAGCTTTCTAAGTCCGTAAATGCATTGTCACGAAAAGTGACGGATGGTTCTATGGCGATGAACGCTGTGGATCGACGCATGGATAGTCAGGATAAAAAACTTGCGTCAATTGCGGAGAAGATATCGAGTGTCTCCAATGTTGTGAAGATGACCAAGGAGGAGATTAAAGCAGAATTGACAAATGGAGAGTGGAAATCCGCACTCCAAAAATTAGTAAAGGATGCAACGACAGCATTTGAGTCCAAGCTGCGAGATGCCGGCCGATTTTCGGCTGACAAGATATCGGAACTTGTCAAACATGAAGCTGCGACACGGTCTTTAGTCGATAAGATGCAGGAGTTACGTGACTCCGCGCTGTCAGATATCACGAACGCGGGTAAGGAATATGAGGAATCATTACAAGCGAGTGTTTCTCACATTGAGAAAATTGCAGAAGAACGTGAACATGAGTGGGGTGATTGTACTGCAAAACTAAACGCCGGACTCGAAGACTTTAATAGGCTTCAATCGCAAAACAAACAGGCGATTGCAAGAATTGAAGAGGCCACGAACGTCATCTCTCAGGCCAAAGTTGATGCAGAAGCAATCTTTGACAAAGTCGATCAACGAGGTAACGAACTCGTCGAAGTCATCAAGTCCAATTCTGACAATCATAATGTGATACTAAAGTTCCGAATGTGGTTGACGGTTCAGACTATTGCAATTCTCCTGCTCACGGCGGTTGTGGTATGGTTGTCGGTGAAATAGGACAATCTTTGGGAAAGGAGACAATTCAGTAACCCAAGGATGTTGTTTTTATTACGGAGGTACATATAGGAAGTTATAAGCGTTTTGGGCGGTAATGGCACTAGTTCATTTGTCGCTGAAATAATAGACTAGGGACACAAAATGCAACTCTCAAATCTGAAAATCCAGATGTCCGGCGACGAGATGCTGGAAATGGCGTCGCGACATGCGAAGGCGATGAAGGCGATTCGCATAAGGGCAATAAGTTTGAATCGCGGTGATGCGTATGTCGAGGGAGCATATTCAAAAGGGCCGGTCTCGGTTGATTGGAACGCCACTGTAAGTCTCGACCATAATTCGTCCGAGATAGGGTTTCATATAGACGATCTGTCAATAGATGGTTTAGGCGCCATCAGTTTCGTGGCACGGGGCTTTCTGTTTATTCGTAGTGGTGTGCAAAGCCGTGAAGCGTGGATTGCCGAAACAATTGCCAAGAAACTGCGCGAGGCCTGCAAGGCGGACGATGACGACATGCTCGCCTACTCATACGAAAACGAGGTTTGGGTAGACATCGCAAAACTTGTGGCGCGATTTGGCGTGGCGATAGACGGAACCATCGCCGAGTTTGAGATAAATGACGGCGAACTGGTGTTGACCGTTCAGTCCAGTGACACATCGACGCCCGCCAAGACTGTTCGCGGTCGCAGGAAAGCTCCCGCAGAAAACGTGTTCCCTAAGAAACTGAAGTCTGAGGCATAGACGGTGGTGAAGGCAGAAGGAGATTTCGTATGGGCGTAAGGGAGACGGCACGTGGGCTTGGCTGCATGGCCAAGGGGGCGGGTTGCCTTTTGGCGATTTTTGCGGGGTATCTTCTATTGCAGTATCTGTGGGTTGGATTTGTTTTGGGATGTGCGTATGTTTTGGGCGCGCTAGCCCGGTTCCATCAGCTGTATTGGCAGCAAATCCTTATTGCGATCGGCATCGTCGCTTTGGTGGCGGTGATTGCCATCATACTCGTGATCGCAAATGCAATAGGCAAAGAATCTGATTAGGTGATTGCTGCCATGCGCTCTAGGAGGGCGTGGGCTATCCTGTGATATTTTTTGCACACCGGTGGTTGGTTTATAGCCACTTGATGCTTTGATTAACTAGATTCCGAACTGTTTCCAGCATTGGCACGGATATTGCTGACGTTCTGATGTATGTTTGACTACATCAGAGAGGAGGCGAGATGAAGAAGTTGGTTGTGATGAGTATAATGGTGGCGGCGGTCAATGTGTTTGCCGGCGATTGGTTTCCGGTGGCGTCGGGCCACCCAGGAGAACCTGTCAACGTGCATGTCATGCATGGTGGAACTACTGTGCAGGTCTGTGCTCCGAGGGTTCAGAGGCGTTATTGCCGTCGTCACAACGCCGGGATCGTAGGCGCTGTCTTCGGTGCTGTCTATGGCGAGAGTTGCCGCTACGATTGTCCGCAGACGATTGTTATGGAGACAATGCCTGTTCTTGTGGCGGCCTCGAGTCAGGTTTTTTACCAGGAAGCAAATGAAAACAAAGGAGAAAGTAAAATGAGTAATCAATTCGAATTCGAGCCGGCGTATTATCTTGCCAGCGTTACGCAATACGTGTCGGGTGACGGGCGGCATTATTTCGTGGGGCCGATCTGGGAGTGCGTAAAACAGATCGACGGCGAACAGCACTTCCCGGTCGTGGCCGCTGGGAAGGGACTGGAGGGCCGCGTATACTGGTGCCGCGAGACGTCTCGAGGCTCAAGCGGCAACTTTGTGGTGGAGTCGCAGGACGGCGACTTCCGTCTTACCGACAACTCGTTCTGCCATTCGGACGAGACGGATCTGCTTACATACGCCGAGTTTGTTTCCGACGGGACCGCAAATCGAGTTGTCTTGAAAAAACTCGCGCGGTAGGAGTTGTCGGCAATTGTGCAGCCAGGCTGCGAGACAGGAGAACCTGTCGCTTGAAAAATGGTATAATGTGCGCCATGAAAAACAAGGCTGATCTCAAATCGGGCACCAAAGATATCATTCTGACCGGCTGGGGATGGAAGGAGTATGCCGTCGCCGCCGCCGTGGCCCTGCGGGCGTTGGGTGCCAAGGCCGAAGTCATGGGCATGAGCAAGAGACGTCTGCCGGAGTTCCTTGAGGAGCATGGCGGCAGCTATCGCGCCATATACATCATCGGAGTGTCCCTTGGCGGCGACGTGGAGCGTCTCGCCAAGGCGCTTTCGTCTCTCCGCGCCGGCGGGACGAAGGTAGTCTGGATCAGCTCGATCCCGCTGGACGATCCACAGAGAAAGGTCCTGTCGCCCCTCATCAAGATGTTCGAGACGACGGCGAAGCAGGATCTTTTCAATGGCGCACTCGTCAAGGCCGCAGGCGAATACTTCAAGGCGGACGTTTCGGACGTCATAGCTTTCGCCAAGGAAGGCGCCACGATTCCGAAGCACATCCCGCGCTATCACGAACTCATTTCGGCCGCGATGTACGCCTACCGCAACTATCGCGACGAGAAGACGTACGCCGAGGCGATCCGGTATCTCGCGTGCGGAGTCAATGAGGAGGCCTGGAGCGAGAGATGCCGCGAGGCCGTTGCGCACTACCACCGCTACGGCGGGCGCGAGCTGGTCGGCGACAGCAAGGCCATCAAAGACCTTCGTGAACGCATCAACCTTGTCGCGGCGAGTCCCGACGCCCGTGTCCTCATACTCGGCGAGTCGGGGACCGGCAAGGAGACGGTGGCCTTGCAGATCCATACGCGCTCCCAGCGGCGGAACGAGCCGTTCCTCGCCTACAACTGCGCGAGCGTCGCGCCGCAGCTTCTCGAAAGCGCGTTCTTCGGACATGAAAGGGGGGCGTTCACAAGCGCAGACAGCAAGAAGCCGGGCCTTTTCGAGCTGGCCAACGGCGGGACGCTTTTCCTCGACGAAGTCGGCGAACTGCCGATAGAGGCGCAAGGCATACTTTTGCGCGTCCTTGAAACGCGGCGGTTCATGCGCGTGGGCGGGACTGTCGAGCTCGAGACGGATGTGCGCCTTATTACGGCCACGAACAGGAATCTGCCTGCGATGGTGCGTGAAGGCAAGTTCCGCGCCGATCTCTACATGCGTATCAATGTGGCGACGCTGAGCATCCCGCCTCTCAGGGAGCGTCCTGAGGACATCGCGAGGATTGCCGACTCGTGTTGGCTGAACAAGTTCCACAAGCATCTCTCAGACGAGCAGAAGGCGGCTCTTGCTGCATATTCCTATCCGGGCAACGTCCGTGAGCTTTTCAACATTTTGGAGCGGGCGGTCGTATTCAAAGAAAACGATTTTGCACGGCTTATAGCCGAACACCGCCAGATCAACGCTGATCTCTACGAGCCATCGTCCCCGGCGGGGCGTGATGCCATTGTGGCGTTGTCAGACACCGACATTCCCGACGATCTAGACTCCGCGATTCGCGCCCATGTCCGTCGCGTCTTCACGAAGCATGGCGGGAACGTCTCAAAGGCCGCCGCCGCGCTCAAGATTACCCGTACAACGCTTCGCAAGTGGCTGGATGGCTTTACCGCGCCTGAAGCCTGTCGCGAAGTTCCGTGAGGGCGGGTCAGTTCTCGCGAAGGGCGGACAGCGGGTTGTAGGCGAAACGGAAGAAGGCGTCGGAGAGCCAGGCGAGCGACGGGTGGCGGACGAACAGCCTGACGAAATGCGCGGCAACACGGCGCGGACGCGACGCGGCGCGGACGAGCGCGTTGAAGTCCCCGAAGCCGTCGACGAAGATTCGCTGAAGCATCTCAACTCTATACGCACGGGTGGAGCCGCGTATGGCGCGCGGCGCGAACCAGTAGTAGCATATCCAGTTCAGCCAGTGTTTCGCCCAGTACGCCGATATGCGCCGGTCGAAACCCGTCTCGGCCGATACCTTTGCGTGGAACGCAAGAAGCGACTTCAGTATGGCGGCATAGTCCTTGAGGAAGTAGTCCGTCTTCTTCGCAAGCGTCGATATGGAACCCGCCCTTATCCTGTAGAGATAGTACGGCACGTGGATCGGGACGACGCGCTTTGCGAGGTAGAGGGCGCGCGGCGCAAACTCGCTGTCCTGCCGCTTCATCCCGTGCAGGCATTTAATGCCGTTGGATACGAGGTGCTCGCGTCTGAACACCGACAGCTGCAGCATCGGGCAGGGGTCGCGGTGGAGCTTGTATATCATCAATGTCGCAGAAGGGCCGTCAAGCTCGCCGTTGAAGTCGGCGGGGTAGTTGTCGCGAAGGGGCGCGTTGCCGCCGTGCACCTCGTCGATTACGGGCATGGCGCAAGGGTAGATGTCCGCGCCCGGTCGCTCTGCGATCTTGTCGTGGATTTTCTGGAGCGACCCTTCCGCGATGGTGTCGTCGCCGTCGAGGAAGATGAGGTAGTCGCCCGTCGCCATGTCGATTCCCGTGTTGCGCGAGGCGGAGCAAGACCCGCTGCGCGGGCCCGTGAAAATCTTGAAGCGCGGGTCTTTCGCCACGTATTCGCGCGCGATTTCCTCTGTCCTGTCCTTCGAAGTCTCTACGCCGAGGATGCATTCCCAGTCTTGGAACGGCTGGCCTATGACCGAGTCGAGGCAGTCACGCATGTAAGGCTCGACGTCGCAGCAAGGCACTATTATGGAGAAGAACGGTTTCATAGCCCGTGATACTCCCTGTACCACTTTGCGAAGACGGGGATGCCTTCCTTGATGGTGGTCGTCGGCTTGTAGCCGACCGCCTTGTTGAGCTTGTCTATGCTCGCGTAGGTCGCGTACACGTCGCCAGCCTGCATCGGCAGCATCTCCATCTTCGGCTCTACCCCAAGGGCGTCCGCGAGGGTGCTGATGACGTCCAGGAGCTTCTCGCTCCTGTGGTTCCCGATGTTAAATACGTCGTATAGCGGCAGGTCCTTCGCTTCGACGACGCGCATTATGCCGTCAACGATGTCATCGACAAAGGTGAAGTCGCGCAGCATGTCGCCGTTGTTGAAGACCTTGATCGGGCGGCCGTGGAGCATCGCGTCCGCAAAGAGCGAAAGCGCCATGTCGGGGCGATACCACGCGCCATAGACCGTGAAGAACCTGAGGCCAATCGCTTGCATCTTGTAGAGGTGCGAGTAGGTGTGGGCCATAAGCTCGTTCGCCTTTTTCGTCGCGGCGTAGAGGCTCACGGGCGTATCGACCTGGTCGGACTCCTCGAAGGGCATTTTCTTGTTTCCACCGTAAACAGATGAAGAAGAGGCATATACGAGCTTCGGCACCTTGGCTGCGTGGCGGCAGCATTCGAGGATGTTGAGGAATCCTTCAAGGTTCGTCTTCTGGTAGATGAAGGGGTGCGTTATTGAGTATCGGACGCCCGGCTGCGCGGCGAGGTTGAGGACGACGTCGGGCGCTTCCTTCTCGAAGACGCGGCGGAGTCCGTCCAAGTCGCAGATGTCGAGTTCATGCGCAGAGAACCCTGTTGTTCCTTCGAGCATTGCCGCGCGGTCGCGCTTGAGCTGGACGTCGTAGTAGTCGCAGAAATTGTCTATGCCGACGACATCCCACCCGCGACGCAGGAATTCACGCGCCGCGTGGAAGCCGATAAAGCCGGCAAAACCAGTTATCAACGTTTTCATTGCGGCGCATTATACCATTTTTGCACAAAATATGCTATAATCTACACCCTATGAAAGCAAAACTGTCGATGGTCTGCCTTGCAATGCTCGGTGCGTCCGAGATTTTGCTCGCCGACGGCTCTACGCCTGCCACCAGCCCGTCGCAGGGAATCGTGCGCAAATGCGGCGATACGAAGACTATTACGCTGCCTGGTGGCGCGACGATGGATTTTATCTGGTGCGAACCGGGGAAGTTCGAAATGGGCAGCCCGTTGGATGAAACGGGTCGCTTCGACAACGAAACGCGCCACACAGTCACGCTTACGAAGGGCTTCTGGCTTGGGAAGTGCGAGGTTACACAGCGCCAGTGGGAAAGCGTGATGCGCAACAACCACTCGCGCTTCAAGAACCCGGAAAATCCCGTCGAGAACGTGTCGTGGCACGATTGCGTGACGTTCATTAAGCGCCTAAACTCAACTCTTGGCGGCGTGGCGCGGCTTCCGACCGAGGCCGAGTGGGAGTATGCGTGCAGGGCGGGGACCGATGCGCCCGTCTCCGGCAACGGCGTTCTCGGCGACATGGCGTGGTATGACTTCAACAGCGACAACCAGACGCACGAAGTCGGAAAGAACAAGCCAAACGCCTGGGGTTTCTACGACATGCACGGAAACGTTCTTGAATGGTGCTCCGACTGGTTTTCGCTCCCCACCAGCGACGCCGTAGATCCGAAGGGCCCGCCTTCAGGCTCGTTCAAGGTGCTTCGCGGCGGATGCTGGTTCTTCTACGAGCGGGACTGCCGATGCGCCTACCGCCTAAAGCGCGAGCCTAATCTGCGCAACTGCATATTTGGATTCCGCGTAGCATGCTCTGACTTGGGAAAATGAAAATAAAGCCGATTTTTGCCGCGTTGTCCGTCGTCTTGGTTGCCGGGTGCTGTTCTCCGTATGACTATTCGGAGAACTGGCTTGTTCGCGAAGACGCGACGCGTCCTTTCGCCGTGCCGTCCGACTTGATATACGTGCAGAGCATCCCCTACACCAACGTCAGCGATATCGCCAGGATGAGCACCTACACCCGCAACGAGGTGGGCAACGGCAGGTTTGGCGGATTGGCGCGCGTGTTCTCGCCTCTCGTTTACAACTCCGAAGACTTGGAAAAGGCGCTCAAGTGGTATTTGAGTCACCAGCACGACAGCGGACGGCCTTTTGTGTTCATAGGAGAGGGCGAATGCGGGGCGTTGCTTGAGCAATACGAGGCTAAGAATGCGGAAGAGCTCAGGGAACAAGGGCTTGTGGCGAGCTTCTACACGAAAATACCGCATTCGGGCTTTGTGACGAAGAAAACGGTTCAGGAAATTCGCAACGCTCTCGCCAGGAGGCGCTACCGAGAGCAGTGGGATAGGGATATGCCTTCTGATATGCTTGTAAAATAGGTCGGGTTCGTGATGTCATTTGCAATATCTCTATTAAAGCGCACGAAGCGCGCAGTGTTCGCTTACTTCCAGAGGCTCGCCGTCCGCAGGGATGCCGCGCGCGCATTCCGCTACGACAAGGCGCAGTTCATGGAGAACGCGGGCGCTTTGCACCTTGACCGAATGGCCGCCGCCCGCGCCGAGATCGTGATGGGCTATCATGTTCTCGAGAAGGGCCTTACGATGCCGCGCCGCCGCCTTGGGTTCGGCAAGGGAGCGGTCGTGCGCCTTATGGAGCTTGTCGAATCGTTCGAACGCCGCTTTGGGTCTGACGATTCGCAGGTGCGCCATGCCGTAGGCGTTCTTCGGGCGTATCGCGAGCTCCATCGCGACTGGCCAGAGCCCATGCCGCGCCTTGATGCCTTCCTTGCCGCGCGGAGCGACATTCCAGCCGCCGTCGAGCCGCATGTATCCCGCGCGGACTTCTTCGCCGCGAAGGATGCGCCATTCCCGCAATTCGCCGCCTCGCGCCATGTTTGCAGGCATTTCGCGGGGTCTGTCCCCAAGGAAACGGTCGAAAAGGCGGTTGAGATTGCCGCCACCGCCCCAAGCGCTTGCAACCGCCAGCATGCCCGCGTCCACGTTGTAGATGATCCGGCGCTTAGGGACAGGCTTTTTGCCTTGCAAGGCGGAACGCGCGGTTTTGGCGCAGATGCCGACAAGGTTCTCGTTGTGACGTCGGACCTCTCTGCAGTACGCTGGGCGTGGGAACGCCACGACTGCTACGTAAATGGCGGCATATTTGTCATGAATCTTTGCTATTCGCTACATTATCTTGGCGTCGCGCATTGCATACTCCATTGGAGCGTCCCGCCATCGGCCGACCGTGCCGCGCACGAGCTTCTCGGCATCCCCGCGAATGAGGCGATTGTACAGGTGATTGCATGCGGAGCGCCGCCAGAAGAGTTCGATGTCGCGGCGTCGCCGAGGCTCGGGGCATCGGACGTGCTGACATGGCACGGAGGAGCGAAATGAAGATTTTACTTGGCGGCATTCCGCTTGGATGCGACAACATTGGCGACGAGGCGATAATTGCCGCAGTAGTAGGCATGCTGAAGGGGTCTGTCCCCGGCGTCGAGCTGACGGTCGCGACTGCAGATTCCGCGACTGCGGGGCTTCTTGGCGTAAAAGTCGTTCCGCCATACGGCTTTGCGGGATGTGGGCTTGGAGGCTTTGAGGAGGCCGTTCGCGCCCACGATGCATATATATGGTGCGGTGCGACGGGGCTTTCGGACTATCCCCATGTCGCCCTTGACCTCCTTGAAATTGCTCAGAAGTCGGGGGTGGCGACGTTCGTCTGGGGAGTTGGCATGGACGACGAACTTAACCCCGTGTTCTTCAAGGTGCATGGCAAGAAACGGCTTGCGCTTTCGCTTTTGGGGCTTGTAGGCTGGTATGAGCGCCGTCTTCGCGATAAATTGCGCCGCCGTATTGCGTCGATTCTGCCGCGTTGCAGGGGTGTTTGGCTGCGCGATCCGCAGAGCGCGGCAATGCTCGCGTCGATGGGCTTTGCGGGCGCAGGTATCGCCGCCGATACGGCGATATTATTAATTGAAAATGGAAAATGTAGAATGGAGAATGAACTTGACAATTCTACATTCTCAATTCTACATTCTCAATTTCCGACTCTTGGACTTTGCATTTCGACGCAGAGGCAGGTAGCAGACCTTGACGGGCTGAAGGGACTGATCGCGGCGGTTCGCGGCTTTGGCGCGAAGGTGCTTGGAATTCCAATGAACCCAAAGACCGACCGCGCGCTTTTGGATAGCCTTGGAGTGGAGTGCATTCCTGGCGCAACGCCCGAGGCCGTGATGGACGCGGCGGCGAAGTGCGACGTCGTTTTGTCGAGCCGTCTTCACCTCCTCATACTTGCCGCGAATGTCGGAACATTGGGCCTTGGTATTGCGCGTGGGTCGAAGCTTGCGAACTGGCTCTCTAACTTCGGGCGCACCGTCGAGGGGAGCGTTTACGACTGCGACTGGAATCGGGTTACGGAAGATGTGCTTGCGGCGCTTTCCGACAGAGGGGACTGGGGCAAGGTCCGTGACGACGCATACGCTAAGCTCAATGCGCGGCTTGAGTCCGCGAGGCGCGAGTTAGTCGAAAGGCTGGAGGCGATTTCATGAGCGAGGAAAGTCCGCGCATAAGCGTCCTTGTGAGGGCGCGCAACGACGAGGTTCTAATAGAGCGGACGCTCAAGGGGATATTCTCTCAGACGATTCGTCCGTTCGAGGTGGTCGTATGCGACGACAATTCGACCGACCACACGCGAGAAGTCGCGACGAAGTTCCCCGTGAGGTTTTTTAGGCGGCCTGAGGGGCCTTACAAGCCGGGCAAGACCTTGAACGCCCTTGTCGCCGATGCGAAGGGCGATATTGTGGTCTTTAACAACTCCGACTCCGTGCCTTGCAACGATCGCTGGCTGGAGGAGCTTGTGAAGCCGCTTCTTCCCGATAGGCGCGTATTTGCCTTTGCGAACCAACTGCCGCGCGCCGATGCCGATGTGCTTGTGAGGAAAGACAACGAACGTGCGTTTGGCGACGGCAAAGTGCAGGCGACGTGGCGATTCTTCTTCTCGCTCGCAAGTTCTGCGACTTGGCGGCAGAACCTTGTCGAGGTTCCGTTCGACGAACAAATACAGTATTCAGAGGATGTTGAATGGACGTGGCGCAATTCGCGGCTGAAGGAGAATCCCGTCAAGGTCGTGTATTGCCCGGAGTCCAAGGTAGAGCATTCGCACAACTATACGATGCGCGAGCTCTGGAAGCGCTTCAAGGGCGAGGGCGTAGCCGACCGCGTAATCTACGGGGACAGACCCCCGCTTGTCCGCGAACTGCTTTCGGCGGCGCGGGAGACGTTGCGCGATTTTGCGTATATCCTCCCGCGGCCAAGGGGCTGGCGCGAGATTCCGCTCGCCCCCGCCCGCCGCCTCGTCCAGCGCCTCGCCCACTGGCGCGGCACGAGATAGGGGAGACCCGCCAATGGGGTCGAGCCCTGGAGCGGCTACGATATGCATGGCAGTGGATGTGACCAATTGACTACGTGCGAATGTATTTGGTATAATACGTGCGAACGTAAGACGTAGAACGTAGAAGGGAGGGCGAATATGAGCATAACGCTGTCGATTCCGCCTGCAATCGTGCAGGAGGTAAGGGAATGGGCCGAGGCGCACGGCACAAGCCTGAACCAGTATGTGCGCGACTGCCTTGAGGCGAAGTGCAGGGAGATCGGCAACCGTCGCAAGCGGCTTGCAGACGAATTCATAGAATTTGCCAGGGCCCACTCGGCGAAGGTGCCCAAGGGCTGGAAGTTCGACCGTGAACGCGATGGCCATCGCGAGATAAAGATAAGGGTGGGCGCATGAGATTCTTTGACACAAACATTCTGGTGTATGCGGCGACGAATCAAGACGAACGCAAAAGCAGAATTGCCCGCGAGGTGGTGGCGCACTCAATCAAGGTAAACCACGACGGATGCATCTCGACGCAGGTTCTGTCGGAATTTGCCAACGTCATGATGGGCAAGCTGCATCATGACAGGGAATCCGTTGACGGGTTTATCGACTACTTTCGCGAGCTGCTGGCGTCCGACGTGACCATAGACCTTGTCCGTCGTGCCGTAGCGGTCAAGGAGGAATACGGCATACAGTTCTACGACGCGCTGATCGTCGCCACCGCCTCGAAGCTCAACTGCCTTGAGATCGTGAGCGAAGACCTGAACCCCGGGCAGACCTACTGCGGCATGGCGGTGGTCAATCCGTTTCTGCAGTAGCTGGCGTTGGCACCGCCGCGGCGCATTATGGTATAATACCCGCAATCGGCCGAAAGGCCGCCCAAGACGAAACACAAGGAGGAGCCACTATGGAGCTGAAAGGCAGCAAGACCGAGCAGAACCTGATGACCGCTTTTGCCGGTGAGTCGCAGGCGCGCAACAAGTACGACTACTTCGCCTCGCGCGCGAAGAAGGACGGCTACGAGCAGATTGCGGCGATTTTCCAGGAGACCGCCCTCAACGAGAAGGAACACGCGAAGATGTGGTTCAAGGAGCTGGGCGGCATCGGCGACACGCCCGCGAACCTCCTTGCCGCCGCCGCTGGCGAGCATGAGGAGTGGACCGACATGTACAAGCGCTTCTCGGAGGAGGCTAAGGCCGAGGGCTTCGACCGCCTCGCGGATCTCTTCGCAAAGGTCGCGGAGATCGAGAAGCACCACGAGGAGCGCTACCGCAAGCTCGCGAAGAACATCGAGACCGGCGAAGTGTGGGTGCGCATCGGCAAGAACCGCTGGCAGTGCCGTAACTGCGGGGCGATAGTCGAGGGCGAGAGCGCCCCTGAGCTGTGCCCTGTCTGCGCACATCCAAAGGCATACTTCCAGGTAGAGCCGCAGAACTACTAAGCCGGCCGGAAGATGAGGATTCTCGTCTGGCTTGAGAAGGCGGCGGTGCGCGGCGGGATCGAGGTCTTCGCCGAGCGCCACGTCGCGCGGCTTCGCTCCGACGGGCACGAGGTGGAGGTGGCTAGTGGGTTTAGCCACAAAGAACGCAGAGAACGCAAAGATGGGGCAGCTCTTTGCGATCTTTGCGTACTTTGCGGCGAGAATGCGATTGCCATAGACTCCTTTGACGAGATCATCGTCCACAAGTGCTCCGATGTCGCGACGCTCGAGAAGTTCCCGCCCGAGAAGACTGTCTATTACGTGCACGACCACGAGCCAATCTGCCCGCGCGGCTACGCCTACACGCCGCTGAAGCGCAACTGTACGCGCGCGGGCGGCATTTGGCCGTGCATTTTCTGCGCCCCGGCTTGCCGTGGCTGGAAGGCGGCGCTTGGGCGCGTCTTTTCGCAGAAGCGGCGGATTGCCGCGATGGCGAAGTTCAAGAAGATCGTCGTAATCTCCGAGTTCATGAAGTCGCGGCTTGTCGCGAACGGACTGCCGCCGGAGAGAATCGCCGTCGAACCGCCGGTGTTGGATCTTATTAACTCAGCGTCTTCGCGTCTCTGCGTTGAAAAAATCGATTTGCTGTTTGTAGGTCAGCTGATTCGCGGGAAGGGCGTTCATCTTCTCCTTGAGGCGATGGCGCGGATGAAAACGCCGCGCACTCTCGACGTTGTCGGAACGGGCAACATGGAAGGGGAGCTTAAGGCCATTGCCGCGCGGCTTGGGCTAAACGAGCGCGTGCGGTTCAACGGCTTCCAGAAGAATCCGCAGGACTGGATGCGCCGCGCCGCATGCGTGGTCGTGCCGAGCTTTTGGCAGGAGCCGTATGGACTTGTCGCGGCGGAGGCGGTTGCGCTTGGGCGCAAGGTCGTCGCGTTCGCGATAGGCGGCCTACCAGAGGCGTGCCAGGGCAAGGCGACGCTTGTCCCGCCAGGCGACGTCGCCGCGCTTGCGAAGGCCTTGGAATTGCCTTAATAAAAGATTAATGGGATTTTAGCATGGGGATCTTCAGCCACAAAGAACAGGAGAGTCAGGAGGAAGAGCTTTGCATGGGGATCTTTGGCCACAAAGAACAGGAGCGTCCATCTCCTGTACTACCTGCTAAAAAACAATCTTGTTAATCCTGTCTAAACAAATTTACTTAACGGAACTAAATGAACAACACGGTCAAGGTCTTCGTTTTTGTTGATGCGCTCGGCTGGGAGCAGGTCGAGAAATACGGTTTTCTCACGGACCTTCTTCCGAACAGGCGCAAGATTGAGATGCAGTTTGGCTACAGCTGCACGGCGATACCGACAATACTTACGGGGAAGCGACCCGACGAGCACGGGCACCTTGCGTTCTACGACTGGGCGCCGGAGAAGAGTCCGTTCAGAAAGATGCGCTTTCTCGCGCCGCTCCTGCGGCCTCGCTCGTTCTGGCGGCGTGGCAGGGTGCGGAATGTCCTCTCGCGCCTCGTGAAGAAACTCTACGGCTTCACCGGCTACTTCCAGCTCTACGGGGTTCCGGTCGAGAGACTTCCGAAGCTGGACTACTGCGAGAAGACTGACCTTTTCGTTCCCGGCGGACTCGCCCCCGTCAAGAACCTCGCGGATGTCTGGGGCGGGCAGGGGCTTAAATACCACATCTCCAACTGGCGGCTTTCGGAGGACGAGAACTTCCGCGTCGCTCGCGAGCTTTTCCGCAAGGGGGCCGTTGACCGTGCGTTTGTCTATTCTGCCGCGTTCGACGCGCTGCAGCACGACAACGTTGGGCGCGACGAGGTGCTGCGTCCGAAGGTCGAGAAGTATGCCGAGACTATCCGCTCTCTCCACGCCGCGCTTGTCGAAGGAGGGCGGCCGTTCGAGCTTACGGTCTTCTCCGACCACGGCATGACGCCGCTTCGCGGGACGGCTGACGCGCCCGCCGCGCTCGCAAAGACTGGCCTTGTCTGGGGCGAGGACTATGCAAGCGCGATTGACTCGACGATGGCGCGCTTTTGGTGGCTTAAGCCCGAGGCGGAGGCCAGGGTCAAGGCCGCCTTCGCCGATTTCAAGGGTCATTGGCTCACGGACGACGAGATGCGCTACCACGGCGTCTGGCGCGACGACCACAAGTTTGGCGACGCGATCTTCCTTGCCGACGCGGGAGTGCAGTTCTGCCCGAGCGACATGGGCGTAAAACCCCTGAATGGCATGCACGGCTTCGACCCTGCAGACAAGGACTCGTGCGCGGCGTGGCTTTCCACAGTTCCCGTGCCCGACTCGGTCGGGCGTGTATGTGACTATTTTGGAGTGATGGCGCAATGAACAGTCTTGTCTGGAAAATACTGTGTGGACTCGTCATTGGTGGCGCGCTGGCCGTCATCGTGCCAGAATGGAAGTGGATCGGGCTTCCGGGCGTGATCTTCGTCGGCGCCCTCAAGGCAATAGCGCCCGTTCTTGTAGCACTGCTGGTGACGAGCTCCCTCGCGGCGGATCAAGGCGGGAACGGTCGCAAGATGGGCTTCGTCGTCTTCCTGTATCTTCTTGCTACCTTCCTTGCCGCCGTCGTCGCAGTCGTGGCGAGCGCGGCTTTTCCGCAGACGCTTGTGCTAAAGCAGGCCGCCAACGACTTCGTCGCGCCAAGCGGGATTGCCGACGTCTTCCACAACTTGCTGGTGAAGGCGGTGGAAAACCCAGTTGCTGCAGTGGCGGAGGCGAACTACCTTGGCATCCTCTTCTGGTCCGTCCTCGGTGGAATTGCCCTGCGGCACACGGCCGACGCCCAGTTCAAGGCGGCCTTGGCCACGCTAGCGTCCACAGTGTCATGGATCGTTCGCAAGGTCATCGACTGCGCCCCCATCGGGATTCTCGGGATAGTGTTCCTGACGGTTTCGCAGAGCGGCCTCGGCGCCTTCGTCTCGTATGGCTCGCTTCTCGCCCTGCTCGTCGGCTGCATGGCGTTCATCGCGCTCGTCATGAATCCCGCCATTGTGTTTTTAGTGACGTGGCGCAATCCATATCCACTTGTCCTTACGTGCTTGCGCCGGAGCGGCATTACCGCGTTTTTCACGCGGAGCTCCGCGGCGAACATCCCCGTAAACCTCAAGCTGTGCAAAGACCTCGGCCTTGACCCCAGCCTCTATTCCGTGTCCATCCCGCTTGGAGCCACCATAAACATGAGCGGCGCGGCGGTCACTATCACGGTCATGACGCTCGCCGCGGCGAACACGCTCGGCATGCGGCCAGATCTTTCCACTTCGTTGCTCTTGAGCGTCCTCGCGGCTTTCGCGGCATGCGGCGCATCCGGAGTCGCGGGCGGGTCTCTTCTTCTCATCCCAATGGCCTGCTCGCTCTTTGGCATCGGCAATGACGTCGCGATGCAGGTCGTCGGCACGGGCTTCGTCATCGGCGTCGTCCAGGACAGCGTCGAGACGATGCTGAACTCCTCCGGCGACGTAGTCTTTGCCGCCGCGGGAGAGTGGAACAGGTTGAAAAAGAAAAAGCGCGGTGCCACTTGATTTTCACGAAAATAAAGTATATAATCACCTCAATACGACAATTGGAGTCATGAAATGAAGAAACTTCTCTATCTTTCCGCGATAGCGGCGATGTCTTTTACCGTCCTTGCCCAGGAGTCGGTCGTTGACGGCGAGCAGGCTCAGGGGCAGCAGACGAAAGTCGAGCGAAAAGAGGAATCGGCTACTTGGCCTGCTTTCCTTGTCGTAGGCGACTGGCCTCGTTCCCCCGATGTCGTCGGTCTTCGGCTGACGATACCGTTCTCAAGGTCTCAGGAAAACGTCACCGGCATCGATGTCGGCTTCTGGGGCAAGTCCATATATTTCGAGGGCCTTCAGGTGAACATCCTGCGCAACAACGTCATAGACGGGGCGGCGGGCTTTCAGGTTGGCATCTACAATTCCGTTGGCCGCGGCGACATGCTGGGCCTTCAGGCCGGCCTTTGGAACGAGGCGATGAGCTTTAGGGGCTTCCAAGTTGGCCTTGTGAACCTGGTAGGCGAGGGCCAGGGCTTCCAGATCGGCGTAGTCAACCGCGCTGAGACGCTGTACGGCTACCAGGTCGGAGTCATCAACGTAATACGCGACGCCGAGCTGCAGTTCATGCCGCTTCTCAATATCGGTTTCTAAGGAAGGCAAGATGCTCATACGCGCTTTTGCGGCCGTAAGGCCGAACGTGGAGGACGCGGCGAAGGTCGCGTCCGTTCCTTATGATGTGGTTGACACTGCCGAGGCCAAGGCCCTTGCGGCCGGAAACCCGAAGAGCTTCCTTCACGTCTCCCGCCCGGAGATAGACCTCCCCGACGGGACGGACTGCTCTTCGCCGGAGGCGTACGCCCAGGCTCGGAAGGCCCTCGACGGGCTCGTCGCTGATGGAACGCTCGTGAAGGACGAGGAGCCGAAGTTCTACGCCTACCGCCAGACGATGGGCAGCCATAGCCAGACTGGAATAGTCGCGACGTTCGACACGAAGGAATACCTTTCAGGCGTCCTCAAGCAGCACGAGAAGACCCGCCGCGACAAGGAGGACGATCGCACCCGCCATATCGAGACGCTGAGCGCCCACACGGGGCCTGCCTTCCTGACGTATCGCGACAAGCCAGCCGTGGATTCGCTCGTCAAGGCAGCGTGCGCAGAATCTCCACTTTACGATTTCACGGCTCCCGACGGAATCGGCCACACTGTGTGGGCGATGAAGACTTCCGACAACGAAGCGCTCGTCCAGGCCTTCGCCGACATCCCCGTCGCCTACATAGCCGATGGCCACCACCGCTCCGCAGCTGCCTCGCGCTACGCGAAGGAGCGCGGTTTCGAGGGCGAAAGCCGCTGGTTCCTCGCCGTCGCGTTCCCCGCGAGCCAGCTTCGGATATTGGCCTACAACAGGCTTGTGAAGGACCTCAACGGGCTCTCGCCATACGAATTCCTTTCGAGGGTGTCCGGAAGCTTCGACGTCGGTCACCGCGGCGAACGCGGCTGCCGCATGTATTTCGGCGGCAAGTGGATTGACCTTGGCTGGAGCGTTCCTCCAGGCGCGGGTGTTGTCGATTCGCTCGACGTCTCGTATCTTCAGGACAGGCTCCTCGCTCCGATTCTCGGAATAGGCGATCCTCGGACCGACGGCAGGATTTCGTTCATGGGCGGCATCCGCGGCGACGCCGAGCTTGCGGCCAAGGTGGATTCCGGCGAGAACGCCGTTGCGTTCGCGATGGATCCCGTGACAGTGGAGGAGATGATGGCCATAGCCGACGCTGGCGCGATAATGCCTCCAAAATCGACGTGGTTCGAGCCGAAGCTTCGCTCGGGGCTGTTCGCCCACCAGGTGTGAGCCTGGCGGGATACTGGCGAAGACTCAGGGAGAAGATGGTCGCAGACCCTCTTCCTCCCGAGGACGTCGCGGCGGGGTGGGCCCTTGGCATGTTCATAGGCTGCGCCATTCCGTTCGGGCTGCAGCTTATGATATCGATTCCGCTGGCGATCATGATGCGCGTCTCGAAGATAGGGGCGACGCTTGGCACGTTCGTAACCAATCCGGTGACGATATTCTTCATATACCCGACTCAGACGTGGATCGTGTTCAACCTCGTCTTCGGAAGCCGCGAAATGGGTGAGCTGCCCGTTGAGTGGACGAGGGAGACGGTAATGGCGATGTCGGGACCGGTTATAATCAGCTTTTTCCTTGGCGGCATACTGCTTGCGGCCGTGCTGACGCCGATTACGTATTTTGTCGTAAAGCGCATAGTCGTCCTGCATAGGCAGCGCAAGGCCATGCATTCGGGAGGTTCTCGCCGATGACGGCGGCGGCATGCTTCGGCTCGCTCTCGGAGCTGGTTGACTTTGTCGACGGCAAGGTCTGGGGGGTGACGTTCAGCGTTGGCCAGGTTCCGGTTCCGATGCTTGTCCTCCTTATTCTCTTGGGCGGCATATGGCTCACGTTGCGACTTGGCGGCATACAGCTTCTGCAGCTCCAGCGTGCGATTCGCTACATGTTCAGGAACGAGCGGGGCGCTAAGGGCGAGGTCTCCAGCTTCGGGGCTCTCTGCACGGCCCTTTCCGCGACGATAGGCACCGGCAATATCGTCGGCGTCGCGACGGCATACGTTACCGGCGGCCCGGGGGCGCTCTTCTGGATGTGGATTGCGGCGCTCTTCGGGATGGCGACAAAGTACGCCGAGGGGTTGCTTGCCGTAAAGTACCGCGAATACGACCATTCCGACGGCCATGTGCTTGGAGGGCCGTTCTACTACATCGAGCGCGGCATGAAGGGGATGCTCGGCCTTAGGAGCTGGAAGTGGCTGGCGGTTATGTTCGCGGCGTTCGGGTGCGTCTGCGGGCTTGGCGGCACTGGCACATTCGCCCAGGTCAACTCGATATGCGGTTCGATGAACACGTTCTTCAAGAGCTACATCGACGCTTCCGACACGATGAACGTCGCGTTGTTCGGCGGCACGTTCTCGGTTGCCACGGTCGCGGGCTCCGTCATGCTGACGGTTCTGGTCGGGCTCGTGGTCCTCGGAGGACTTAGGCGGATAGCGAAGGTGAGCACCATGGTCATACCTCTCATGGTAGTCGCCTATCTCGCGCTTTCGATAATGCTTGTCGCCTTCAACATAAAGGCGATGCCCGCGGCAATTGCGCTGATCGTAAAGTCTGCCTTCGGGCTCAAGGCCGCCGCGGGCGGGGCTGCTGGCGCGATAGTCTGCGCGATGCAGATGGGCATATCGCGCGGCATCTTCTCCAACGAGGCAGGCCTCGGCTCGGCGCCCATAGCGGCGGCCGCCGCGCAGACGCACGAGCCGGTCAGGCAGGGGCTTGTCTCGATGACGGGGACTTTCCTCGACACGATAGTCGTCTGCTCGATGACGGGGCTTGCCCTCACCGTGACCGGCCAGCCGACGCTTGTGGAGGGCGCTCCTTCGGGAGCTGCGGCGACCATGAACGCCTTTGCGCAGGGGCTTCCGTTTCTGCCTGCGATGGCGACGGACGCGATTCTCGTCGTATCGCTCATGCTGTTCGGCTTCACGACGATCCTCGGCTGGGACTACTACTCCGAGCGGTGCCTTGAGTACTTGACGGGCGGCGTAAAGTGGCCCGTGACCGTCTTCCGGTGGCTCTATATCGCGGCGGTCTTCGTCGGGCCCTACATGACAATATCGGCCGTATGGGGAATTGCCGACATATTCAACGGACTCATGGCGGTGCCGAACATGATAGCGCTTATGGCCCTCTCAGGCGTGGTCGCCGCCGAAACGCGCAGCTACTTTGCCCGCCTGAAGGCGGGGAAGGTGGAGGAATAGCAGGTGAAGACGCGGCAGTTCTGGTATCCGCTTCCCGAGCGGCTTATTGCGCAGCACCCGGCTGA